>CAZSTM010000049.1:0-13686 GCA_964609635.1 uncultured Gemmatimonadales bacterium | reverse complement strand
CCCTCCAAACCTTCCGCCGGGTCATCACCCGCCATCTTGACATAGCCGCCGAAAGGAATGGCCGCAAGCACGTACTCGGTATCGCCCCAGCGGTAAGAAACCAGCGGCTTGCCCAGCCCGATGGAAAAACGCAGAACCTGGATGTCCACCAGCTTGGCCGCCAGGAAATGGCCCAGTTCGTGGAAGAAGATCAAGACTCCCAGAACGAAAATAGCTACCAGAATGGTAAAAATCATAATTTCCCTTTAAAAAGACAGTTAAAAATCAAACCGGACGTCCTCAGGTTTTCAGCCGCCCGGCAAAATCCCGCGCCCACTTGTCGGCTTGCAGGATTTGTTCCAGCGAGGGGTCATCGATTTTCTGTGCCGCGGCCAGGGTCTTCTCGATAATATCCGGTATGCTGGTAAAGCGGATTTCTCCGCGGGTAAACTTTTCGACCGCGATTTCGTTCGCCGCGTTGTACACTGCTGTAGCCACACCGGATGTTCTTCCCGCCTCGTAGGCCAGGCCCAGGCAGGGGAAGTTTTCCCAGTTCACCGGCTCGAAAGTCAGGTTGCCTACTCCGGCGAAATCCGGTGCCGGCACCTCTCCGGCCAGCCGCTCGGGAAAAGTAAGAGCGTACTGGATGGGAATGCGCATATCCGGCACTCCCATATGTCCCAGCACCGAGCCGTCGTTGAACACGGCCATGGCATGGACTATCGACTGCGGATGCACCAGCACTTCGATATTGTCATACCCCAGACCGAAAAGAAAGTGCGCCTCGATTATTTCCAGCCCCTTGTTGGCCAGGGTGGCCGAATCCACCGTGATTTTCGGTCCCATCTCCCAGGTGGGATGATCCTGGCTGTCGCTGAAAGAGACCTTCCCGAGGCGCCGGCGGTCGTAACTGCGGAAGGGACCTCCGGAAGCGGTTATAATAACTTTTTCCAGGGTCTTGCCGGGTTGGTCTTTGAGCAATTGAAAAAGAGCGCTGTGCTCACTGTCGACCGGGATGATCTGGGCCGACCGGCTGTCGGCCGCCAGGTCCATCATATGCTTGCCGGCCATGACCAGGGACTCCTTGTTGGCCAGGGCCAGCCGTTTGCCCGCCTTCAGAGCCGCCAGCGAAGGGGCCAGGCCTGCCCCACCGACCAGGGCGTTGACCACGATGTCCACTTCCCGAAGAGACGCCAGCTCTTCCAGTGCATCCCGGCCCGAATGCACCTGGAAGCCCTCCAGGCGGCCCGGGTCGATGGAATCCAGTACGCCGGCCTGGGTCAGACAGATGTGAGCCGCCCCGCTGGCCAAAGCCGACTCCAACAGCTTCTCCAGGTTGTTGCGGGCCGCCAGCGCATAGACCGAAAACTTCTCCTGCAAGCCCCGGATAACCGACAGGCAATTCTCCCCGATCGAACCGGTGGCGCCGAGTATGCAAACCTTTTTTGGCATCAGAGTATCGAGTTTAACGCCCGGTGACATTGTCTTCTTGTCCGCATTGGGGCTCGGGATCTAAGGACAAGACTCCTTAAGTAATAACACTTCGGAAGAAAACCGCGAGTGGAACGGTAAAAATCAGGCTGTCGAAACGGTCCAGCACCCCCCCGTGGCCGGGAATAAAGCCCGAGGAATCTTTCAGGCCTGCATCCCGCTTGAAAAGCGATTCGACCAGGTCTCCCGCAGGCGCGGCCAGGCCGACCAGCAAGCCGAACAACACGGCCTCTGTCCTGCCGAATAGCTCCATTAACTGGACGCCGGCCAGGTAAGAAACCGGGATCGCCAGCAGGAATCCGCCGATAAAACCCTCGACTGTCTTGCCGGGACTTAACCGCGTACAGAGTTTGTGCCGCCCGAGAAGACTACCGACAAGGTAACTGCCGACATCCACGCTCCAGGTAACTAAATAGGTCAGAAAAACCCAGTAGAAACCCTCCTGGGCCGAAAAGCCCGGGTCATGGCGCAGAATTACCTGCAGGGAAAGAAAACCACCGGCATAAAATACCCCGAAAACTGTGGCAGATATCCCGGCTATCGCTCCACCGACTGCATCTTCACGGCCGAGGGCGACCAGGCAAATCAGGCCCAGCACCGCGGCAGGGACCAGGAGGAACCATCCGGGCTGTTGAAAATTCAGCCAGATATAGGCAGTCACCGGCAGCAGGCCCGCAGCCGGCGTACCGACCACAGCCAGAGGCCTTAGCCCCTTTCTCTGTGCGATCAGGAAAAATTCACGGGCGGCCAGGGTGACCTGGGCCGTGACAAAGGCAATGAAATACCAGGATCCCCATCGAACCAGAAGATAGATCAGCGGTATGCCCACAGCGGCGACAAGACACCTTAGTAATAGGTTCACTGGCTAATCTCCCGCTGTTCAGGGCATAATTAGAGTTTCCTTATTTCGCAAACTTAAACCGGGCTTTTTTGACTTTGCCGAAGCGCCGTTCCCGTTTCTGGAATGCGGCTACGGCCTCAAACAGGTCTTTCTTGTGGAAATCCGGCCATAACACATCGGTGATGTAGATTTCCGTATAGGCGATCTGCCAGAGCAGGAAATTGCTCAGTCGCATCTCGCCGCTGGTGCGAATCAACAGGTCGGGTTCCGGCAGGTCCGCAGTATAAAGGACTTGATTCAGACTCTGCTCATCGATATCCTCCGGCAGGAGCCTGCCTGCGGCCACCTGTTTCGAGAGCTCCCTTACCGCATCGACTATCTCGGTTCGGCTGCCGTAGCTTACCGCCAGGTTCAACAGCATTTGGTCCTGATCGCTGGTGAATTCGATAGCATCCTCGATAGCCCTGCGCGGACCTGATGAGAGTTTTTCCAGCCGACCGATACAACCGACCCTGATCCCGTTATCGCGTAAATTTTTCTTCTCTTTATCGATATAATTCTGCAACAAAAGCATCAAAGCTTTGATCTCCTTAGGGGGACGACTCCAGTTTTCCTCGCTGAAAGCGTAAAGGGTGAGCACCTCGCAGCCCAGTTCCCGGCAGCCTTCCACCACCTGACGGACCGATTTCATGCCCTGCTGGTGCCCGAAAACCCGGGGACGACCGCGTTTCTGCGCCCACCTGCCGTTGCCATCCATGATTATGGCCACGTGACGGGGGATGTTACCGTTTTCAACTACGCCTGACTTAATTTCGGATTCTTTCATCTTACTTATTTTCAATAGGTTATAAACTGTCACCAAGAATTGAAATCATTTATAAATTATCAGGAAACCTCTGTTAAAGCAATAGAAAACCTTGCTGTCGAGCCCTGAAAATCGACTCCGGCAAGAAAAAATCCCGGGAATAGATCATTCCAGGGATTTTACAGGCCAACCACCGGTTCTAAAAGACTCAACCGTACCTACCCGGTTGTCAGATTTCCATTATCTCTTCTTCCTTGATTTTGAGAAGCTCATCCATCTTTTCGATATACTTATCGGTCAGCTTCTGCACGTCATCGAATCCACGATGTTCCTGGTCTTCGGACAACTTGCCGTCTTTCTCCATGTTTTTCAACTCGTCGTTGGCTTCCTTACGCGCGTGTCTGACCGATATCCTGCCGGTTTCGATAATTTTGTGCACCAGGCGCACCAGGTCCCTGCGCCGCTCCTCGTTAAGGGGCGGAATCGGTACACGGATCAGATTGCCGTCGTTTGCGGGCGTGAGTCCCAGGTCGGAACTCTGGATGGCTTTGCTTATCGCGCCGATGAGTGTCTTGTCCCAGGGCTGAACGAGCAGCAGTCTCGCTTCGGGGGAGCTAATGGTACTCAACTGATTAAGCGGCATCTTCGATTCATAGGCCTCGACCTGGAGGGTTTCGAGAAGCGCGGGAGATGCCTTGCCTGTGCGAATGCCTGCAAGTTCGTGACGGATTCCTTCTACGGCGCGTTCCATCTTTTCAGCAGCGGCTTTCACAATTGACTCATTCATGCTGTCGCCTCCACTATGGTACCGATGGTTTCACCGGCAACGATTCGGGGCAGCGCTCCCTTTTTCCTGATGTTAAAAACCAGAATGGGCAACTTGTTATCCATGCACAGAGTAATCGCCGTGGTATCCATGACACGTATGTTCTTGTTCAGCACATCGAGGTAGGAAAGCCTGGGAATAAACCTGGCCTTTTTGTCGATTTTGGGGTCCGCAGTGTAGATTCCATCTACTTTGGTGGCTTTAAGAATGGCCTGGCTTTCGGTTTCGATTGCTCGAAGCACGGCGGCGGTATCGGTGGAGAAGTAGGGGTTGCCAGTGCCGCCGGCGAAAATGACCACGCGGCCCTTTTCCAGGTGTCGCAGGGCGCGGCGGCGGATGTAGGGTTCGGCGAGCTGTTCCATACGGATGGCTGTCATTACCCGGGTCTGCAGCCCCCGGTTATCGAGCAAGTTCTGGACGGCAAGGGCATTTATCACGGTAGCCAGCATACCCATGTAGTCGGCGGATACACGGTCGATACCCTGGCGGCTGGAATTGGTCCCGCGCATGATATTGCCCCCGCCGATCACCATCCCCAACTGGACTCCCATTCCCCTGACTTTGATAATGTCCTCGATCAGAGGCTCCAGGCAAGAGGGCTCAATTCCTTGGGAATCATCGCCGGAGAGGGATTCGCCGCTCAGCTTGAGCAGAATCCTGCCGTACTTGACTTCAGCCATACAAGCCACCGGGAAAAGAAGGGTTTCTCTGCCCGCCGGCAATACCGGCGCCGGAGAAGGCGAGATGAAGCTGTCCGTCTATTGGCCCAGCTGGAAGCGGGCGAAACGGTTGACCTGGAGATTTTCACCCAGCTTGGCCGCGGTGTCCTTAATCAACTGCCCTACCGTAATGTCGGGGTTCTTGACAAACGGCTGGTCCAGCAAACACACTTCCTGGTAATATTTTTCCAGACGTCCCTCTACAATACGCTCGATAACCTTGTCAGGCTTACCGGAGTTCCTGGCCTGCTCGCGATAAATATCCCTTTCCTTTTCCAGGGTCTCCCGGGGCAACTGCTCGCGGTCGATTACCTCCGGATCGGAGGCTGCGATATGCATCGCCACGTCCTTGGCCAGCTGCTGGAACTCATCGGTTCGGGCCACGAAATCGGTCTCGCAGTTAGCTTCTACCAGCACGCCGATCTTACCCCCCATATGGATATAAGAATGGATCAGACCCTCGCGGGTTTCGCGATCCTGACGTTTTGCGGCTTTCATTGCACCTGTCTTGCGCAAGATCTCTGTGGCCTTTTCCTGGTCCCCACCCGCTTCGGCAAGGGCCCGCTTGCAATCCATCATGCCGGCGCCGGTGGCTTTTCTCAGAGCCTGAACCTGGGCGGCGGTAATCTCCATTTTCATTTCCTCAAATAAGTCTTTATTTTCATATAAATAGCAGTTTCCCGGCGCACCGGCATTTATCTCCGGAAACGCCCCGGCCGGGAAATCAATAAATCTTCATTCGGCATTATTTAGTCTTTGAAGCCGGCTTTTCTGCGATCTTAACTTCCTCGGCGGGTCTTTTCTTGCGCGGGCGGCGCCTGGGCCGAGAACGTCTCGGCTGATCTTTCTCCCTGGGCGACGCGGCTTCGGCGGCTTCTTTCTTTCTTTCCGGAACCTTTCCCTTCAGGGCCGGAACTACCCTTTCCTCGGTTTTCTCCGGTATCCTGGCCTTACCCTCGAGTACCGCATCGGCTATGGTCTGGGTGATCAACTTAACCGAGCGAATCGCATCATCATTGCCGGCCACCGGAACGGTGGCTTTCTCTGGATCGGCGTTGGTATCCATCAGGGCGATCAAAGGCACACCGAGCTTGTTGGCCTCGGCCACGGCGATCTTTTCTTTCAGCGCATCGACCACGAAAATAGCCTCGGGAATATCCCCGAGCTGTTTTATTCCATCCAGAATCTTCTGAAGCTTAAGCAGCTCGCGAGACAGAGCCAACCCCTCTTTCTTGGTCCTCAGCTCGAATTCGCCCTCATCTTTCATCCGCTCGAGCTCGCGCAGCCGGCGGATGTTTTTCTTGATAGTCTGGAAATTGGTCATCATCCCGCCCAGCCAGCGCTCGTTTACATAGTACATTCCACAGCGCTGGGCCTCCTCCCGGACAACCTCTCGAAGCTGCTTCTTGGTACCGACAAAAAGAATCGTCCCGCCCCGCCCCACTATATCGTTAACCAGGTCAAAAGCCTTTTTCAACTGGAATAGAGTTTTTTTCAGGTCGATAATATGAATCCCGTTGCGCTCGGCAAAGATGAATTTCTTCATTTTGGGATTCCAGCGACTGGTCTGATGACCGAAATGAACTCCTGCTTCCAACAAATCCTGAATGGTGGGAAATGCCATTTACTCTCCTTCTAAACAAAATCCAGGCGCTTTTAAGACCGCAGCGATCCACGCCGCGGTTAAAGATGAATACACTGTTGAAGTTATTGCACCGATTAACGCTTTGAAAATTGGAAACGCTTGCGAGCCTTGGGGTGGCCGTACTTTTTGCGCTCGACCATCCGCGGATCGCGGGTTAAAAGACCCATCTTTTTCAGTATGGAGCGCCTGTTTTCATCCACGGCCACCAGGGCGCGTGCCACAGCGAGCCTGACCGCTCCGGCCTGACCGCTTAAGCCTCCACCGGTGACATTGGCTTTCACATTATACTGGCCCAGAGTTTCGGTCACTACAAAAGGCTGCTCGCACAACTGAACATGGGTCAAGCGGGTAAAGTACTCCGCCAGCGGACGGCCGTTTACCAGCCATTCCCCTTTACCGCTGGTGAGATAAACCCTTGCGATACTGGTCTTACGACGTCCTATCGCATGGACTTGTCCGGTGTCCTTTTCCAAATGAATTTTCTCCTTTAACACCGTATTGAAAAAAGTCAGAAAGGCTTTTTTACAACACGTTTCTGATTCACTGCTTATTTGAAGACTCTCCGCAGTAAGACACGGGGAATGCGCTCCCCATTCAATTCAATCCACCGTCATCCCAAGCTGCGGCGGTTCAATGATTCTAAATCTGCAAAGCGCCGGGGTTCTGAGCCTGGTGCGGATGATTCGGACCGGCATATACCTTGAGTTTCTTTAACTGACGACGTCCCAGACTGTTATGGGGTAACATACCCTTTACTGCATATTCAATTACCCGTTCGGGTCTTTCTTTGAGCATTTTGTCCAGGCGCACCCGCTTAACTCCACCGGGATAACCCGAATGACGAAAATAGAATTTCTGTTCGAGCTTTCTTCCGGTCAACCGAACTTTGTCGGCATTGACTACGATAACAAAATCGCCCACATCCAGGTGCCTGGTAAAAACAGTTTTATGCTTGCCCCTCAGTCGCCGGGCCACCTCTGTAGCCAACCGTCCCAGGACAAGGTCGGTGGCATCGACAACATACCAATTCTTCTGGATATCTTTATTTTTTACAGAATAGGTCTCCATTAACACCCCAGCCGAATCCAAAAGCAAAATTCTGAAAGATTTCGAATTTCTGTCCTTTTATGACAAACCACCGTACTTGTCGGTGGACTGGATTTAAGACACCGGTAACTCTTGAACCGGGGGCGCGCCGATAACTACGGTACAAGCACCGCCCCAGGCAAAGCGATCTCGCTAATCAATAAAGATTAAATAAATTAATAATAAGATAAATTCTTGTCAATATAATTCTGTAGCCGCGCAGCCTATCTCCTGCGGGGTCTCGGCATCCACTTTTCGAACACCGAAAAAGAGACTGTCACCCTGAAAATGCTTTCCTCCGGAAGACCTGCGGCAGCCGCTTTACGCTTGCCTATTTCGCAGGCAACATCCAGCAGCCCGCCGCCCTTACCGAAATACGTCCCGCTGCCGAAAGAGAAAAACTGCTCTCCCACCGACTCACCGTCAATCTTGAACGGGTATGCGCTGCGGGAATAACCCACTCGCAGTGGAATTTTACGGTAAAAGGGACGCTGGTCTCCACCGGCGGGTAAAAGCTCGTATCCCAGGCAGAAGCGCAATTGATTCGCGGGACTTAAGGGCGCAGCCAGTTCCTGTTCCAGGCTGTTCCACCCTTCGCACTCCAGATCGGCGGCGATCAAACCCCGAGAGCTGACATTTATTGCAGCGCCGATCCTCCAGAGTACGGGGAAATCCATCTTGATTATTTCTCTGGCGGCGTAGCCACTGGTGAATGCGCTTTGCTTATCGATGGTGCAGGTTTTGGGTACGGTCAGGGCAAAACCGAAACTGAAACGCCGGTATCCGGTGAGCAGGCTGACTGTGGGCCTGAAACAGGAATACCGGTAACTGAACTGTTCGGAGCTGTCCAGATATCCCTCGGTACCGAAATCGAGGTCCCGGCGCTGCCTGATCCTGCCGAGCATCCAGTCGAGCCCCAGGCCCAATGCAAGATGCGGAGTCACGGCGCGGGCCACACCGATGCGGCTGACATAAAGCCCCCCATCGGATGAATAGTTCCGCTGAAGTTCTCCTTCCAAATACGGCAGATCGACCCGGTCGTCCACTTCCCACTCCAGGTCGCGGGTCTGGAAAATACCCCAGGAAACCACAAACCGTTTGTAGGTGGGAAACACTCCCCGGAAGGCCAGGAACTCGGTAGAGCGCAGGTTGTCGCTGGAATAAGGTCCTTCAAGAGTGCGATAGTCCTGGGCAACCATGCCGCTGAAACCGGAGCGCCTGAAATTTACCGTCCTGGCGGGGTTGGTGAACGAAAAATCCTCGCCGGGAATAGCCATGGAAGCCCCGCCCATGGCTCTGCTGCGGGCATCTGAGGGCTGCACCGGGATACCGAGGTGTCCGCTGCCCAGAACCGAATCCGCCGCGGCCCGGCGCGCCGGAGCGAAAAGGAACGCCGGCAGGACAACCAGGGCCAACCCAAAAAGAATTTTCCTTGCTTTTATCGGCATAATTTTTTCCGAACAAGCCGTAATAAAACATTTATTACCACCAAGACACCAAGAGTAATATCAATTTTTTACTCCTGTTGGTTTAATAGGATAAATTTAGATCCTTTGTGCCTTGGTGTCTTTGTGGTTAGAAAAGAAACGATTTAGCAAATGTTACAGATAATCCCTCAGAATGAACATGTAGAAATCTAATACGGCAGCGGCGCTTCCGAAGGGTCGCTGTAAATCATTATCAGATAGGGCCGCAGAAGACTGTCGGGCCAGGTTTCAGAATAAAACTCCAGAAACCCCGCGGTTACCGCCGCGCTGTATCCGGTCAGGCCGAAATAGCCGGGCGCCTCTGAAAATCGAGATTGAAGAAGCATCAACTGGATGGTGCGAGTGATATCCAGAACAAGGGTCGAGTCTCTTTCGCTGGCTCCTCCTTGGTATATCGACAGAAGGTCCCCTTCCACTTCTACATACTCGGCTTGGTTTGCCGCAAAACCGGTAAACAGAAATGAATCGACCACCGCGCCTCCGCTTACCGAAAGGTGCAGCAGCGCCTGGTGCATGGTGGCTTCGACCGGAAGCTCACTGAAATCATAGGAGAAGAAGACCTGGCCGGCCGGGATTTCGCCCACCATCAGACGATCCGGGTTCAGCTGGCCCTGATAATTGGCGATAGTGGCGTCTTTCAGGGCCCGTCGCTCGAGTAATAATTGTTGGGTGCTGCCTGTGGTGGTAAAGATTATATTCAGCCGGGAGGCCACCGGACTCTCAGGAGCGGCCTCTCTGGCCAATAGTTTCACAAACACATCCTCCTGTTCACTGAGCACTACCAGAGGCAGTTGGGTCCTGTCGGGTCCTGCCAGATGAGCCTCCAGAGCTTCCAGGTCCAGGTTCACGCTTACCGTGTCATAGATTCCTCCCCGGAACACCGCCGAACCCAGCGGGTCGCTCAGGTAATCACCGCCCGGTGTCATCCAGGACCGGCCCACGGCCGCCCGCTCCCAGGTCGCCTCCTCCTCGGTGAAATCCTCTGTCAGCTTATACAACGACAGGGTGATCGGCTCCTCGCCCTCCCCTCCGGTTCTGATCACGTAAAACTGCACGTTCGCCGCCACCAGCTCCAGCTCCTCAGGAAGATCGAGCCTGAAATCCAGTAGGGTTCGAAGTTCATACTGCTTGGTCCGGCCCACATAAACAATGCTCCGGTTCCCCTTGCCGGTGAGCTCTCCCTGTACTGAGATCCCCTCGAGCGCCCTGCGCATCTCGATCCTTGCCGGAAGAGAGCCCGCCGCATCGGTGGGCAGCATGATCACACCCAGGTCGTTCTCGGTCCGCTCCGTGCAGGCCGCCGCGAATAACAACAGCACGCATAAACCTAGATTAAACTTGAGAGAAAATGATTCTTTCAACTAGAGCCTTCTCCAGGGGAAAATTTCCTTTACAAAAATAATCCTCCGGTGATAAGACCGAAGGAGGAAAGTCCACTGCTACAGCATATTATATAACAGTGCACTACGGTTCATTAATTTATATTCATGCCCTGCCGGCGGTGGCTGGTTCAACTCGATGCCTTTAGATACTGCGTGCGGATATCAGCCAGAATGGCCTCGAGAGCCGTTTTCTCGTTTTCTTCCAGGTTCCCCGCGGTTTTTTCCTCGAGTACTCCCAGCAGGTCGATCACGAAATGAGCCAGCTCGAGGTTTTTTTTCTTCTCAGCCTCTTTTTCCTGGTCCCGGGCTTCCGCCAGATAATTAGCAGCACTTCCGCCTAACATCATTACAATCGCCAGGAAGGATGGTTCCAACTGTTCCGTTTTTTTTTCTTCGTCCATATTCTCCTCAGCGGTTTGGTTCAGATGGAGAAACCGGCAAAGCCCAGAAAGGCGATCGCCATCAGACCCGCACACACCAGCGCAATGGGGGCTCCTTTAAGGGCCGGCGGAACATCGGCCAGGTCCAGCCGTTCCCTGATCCCAGCCATCAGCACCAGGGCCAGAGTAAACCCCACTCCGGCGGTAAATCCCTGGAACAGGGCTTCGATGAAAGTACGGCTTTCATCGATATTGAGTACCGCCACTCCCAGGATGGCGCAATTGGTGGTTATCAGCGGCAGGAAAATGCCCAGCGCCTGGTAAAGGGCGGGAGCCGTTTTGTTCATAACCATCTCTACCAGCTGGACCAGGGTGGCTATCACCAGGATAAAGACTATGGTGCGCAGGAAGGTGATTTGCCAATTCACCAGCACGAGGTAATAAATCGGGTGGGTCACCGCCGCGGCCATGGTCATCACAAAGATCACCGCCATTCCCATGCCGAAAGCACTGCCGCGGTTGCGACTGACACCCAGAAACGGGCAAAGTCCCAGGAACCGGGAAAGCACGTAGTTGTTGATAAAGATAGTACTGACAGCGATAACCAGCAGTGAGTCGAGGTTCATTTTCAGCAGTTAACCTTTCTTTCGGTTATTCTCGATCAGGTTGAATCCGGCCAGGAGCAGCCCGTAGGCGATAAACCCTCCGGGCGGCAGGATAAGAATCAGTACGGGCTGGAAAGACTCGGGAAACAGAACCAGGCCGGCCAGCGATCCCGCGCCCAGTATTTCGCGCACCGTACCCAGGATGCCCAGGGCTAAAGTAAATCCCAGGCCCATTCCCAGAGCATCGAGCAGGGAGTGATCCAGGCCGTTCTTGCTGGCAAAGGCCTCAGCGCGGCCCAGTATCAGGCAATTTACTACAATCAAAGGAATGAATATGCCCAGCGCCTTGTGCAAATCAGGGGTAAAACCCTGCATCATCAGGTCGACAATGGTGACGAAACTGGCGATCACAACTATAAAAGAAGGAATCCTGATCTTGTTCGGAATAAACTTGCGCAACAGAGAAACCACCAGGTTCGAACCCAGAAGCACGCTGGTGGTGGCCAGGCCCATGCCCAGGCCGTTTTCCAGCGAGGTGGTCACGGCAAGCGTGGGACAAAGTCCCAGCAAAAGCCTGAATACCGGTACTTCCTCCCACAATCCTCTGATAAACACTTTCCAGGCGGACAATGTCGGGTTCCTTGGATTTATGTTAAGTTTTTTTGATTATTGTTATTCGCACGCTATTCAATTCACGTTCCTTGCAACATTTTTCTCAACTTCTGCACCGCTTCACGCACCGACTTGGTAACCGCGGTGGAACTGATGGTCGCACCGGTGATAGCCTCGATAGCCTGCGGATCACGGGTGCGAACCACTACCAGTTGATCTTCCCGCTTGTCCCTGAACTGTTTCTGGAACCAGGGTTGTGTATCCGAGCCCTTGGTTTCCTCCACCTTGGTGCCCAGGCCCGGGGTTTCCTGCTGGAAGGCGATCTTGATTCCAGTGATAGTCATGCCGGTATCGATCCCGACAACAGTCCTGATGGTGCTGGAATATCCCTTGCCCAGGGCCAGCGCGATAAAACCCACCGGCGAGCCCGAGCCCTGGGGGTTGTCATATCCGCGATAGAAGACAAACCCGTCACCCAGGGAATCTTTTTCAAAGTACACTGCCAGTGGCAGTGCCTCTTTGCGCGCGTTCTGTTCACGGGCCAGCTCGACCGCGGTAATCCTGTCCCGGGTCAGCAGGTAGACATTCGACAGGGCCGTGGCGGCGCTCAGGGTAATCAGCATCAGTATGCCGCTTAGTTTAATGAACTCGCGCAAAACTCACTTCCCTCCATAAATCCTGGGCCTGGTGTAGCTATCGATAAGCGGCGTGGCGGTGTTCATCAGCAGGATGGCATAGGAGACTCCCTCCGGATAGCCTCCTTTGATCCGGATGAGCATGGTAAATATTCCGCAGCCCACGGCGAATATCCATTTACCCTTGCGGGTCACCGGCGAGGTGACCATGTCCGTGGCCATGAAAAAAGCACCCAGTACCAGCCCGCCGCTCAACAGATGAAAAAGCACGTTGCCGGTAAAATAACCCTGGGGCCCGCCGAAAATCCAGGCCAGCAAGGCGACCGTGCCCAGGTAACCCGCCGGCACCCGCCAGTCGATATAGCCTCTGGCCAGCAGCAGCACACCGCCGATCAGCAGCATGGCCGCGGAGGTTTCCCCCATAACTCCGCCGATATTGCCCCAGAACAGGCTCCAGGCGTAATCCGCCTCCTTTATCTGATCCAGTAACCTCAGAGCGGCCTGTACCTGCTGGTGAGTAGCAGTGGTATCTGCCAGTACGGGAGCCACCGTGTTTTTGATCAACTGCAAAGGAGTGGCCTGAGTCAGGGCTTCGAGATCCAGGCCGGAAAGGGTGCTTGCCCTGGGCACCGGGAACTTGTCGCTGGAAACCATGGTGGTAGGCCAGGAGGCCAGCAGGAACGCCCGCGCGGCCAGGGCCGGGTTCCAGATGTTATAGCCCAGGCCTCCGAAAAGCTCTTTGACAACGACAATGGCGAAGACACTGCCCAGCACCACCATCCACCAGGGAGTATTGGACGGAATGTTAAAAGCCAACAGTACGCCGGTAACCGCGGCGGAGAGGTCCCTAACCGTAGTAGGCCTGCCGCGCAGCCTGCGGCAGAGTGCCTCGGTAGCCACACAAGCGGACACGGACAGGAGAATCAAAAACAGCGCAGGCAGCCCGAAAAAATATATGGTGGCCGCCGCGGCCGGCCCCAGGGCGACAAGCACGGTTCCCATGATCCGTTCAATCGAATCCTTGGTAAGAATATGTGGAGAGCTGGAAACCCTTAATAGATCTGTCATCGAAGCAACCTTAAAAGCCGGAAAATATGACTTTTATCTTTTTCAGTCTGTAAGTAATCAGGAATCCAGTAGTCAGGAGTCAGGAGTCAGGAGCCAGAATACTTAAAAACAATCCCCGAACGTTT
>CAZSTM010000048.1:0-13787 GCA_964609635.1 uncultured Gemmatimonadales bacterium | reverse complement strand
CCTATTCTCCCTATGGCCCGGTGCGGGTGCCGGAGAATCTCTCCACGGCCGTGGGGATATTGAGCGTGCCGCTCACCGGCACAGAGGATTCCACCAGCTTGCGCTTTACGGTCAATCAACCGCGGTAGGTGCTTATAAAGACGACAGCGTATGTCAACCCGAAAAGCAGATCGGGTCTATCGGCCCTTTCCCGGCAGCCGCGAACGCGAAATGGACAGTCGCGATAGCTGGCGGGGCATGTCATCCCCTCTTGAGAGGGGTGCCTGCGTAGGAGCGGACCCATGTGTCCGCCCTGACGGGGTGTATAACACACCCCTAAATCCCCTCTTGATAGAGGGGACTGAAAGGAAGAAATCCCCTTGTATGTTAGCGACAGAATATTAGGATAGGTTTAAAGCAACTGGGAGTTCGTAATCCCCTCTTGAGAGGGGTGGTTGCGCAGCAGGCGGGGTGTGTCATAAAAACTTAACCGGCCGGAAATTACCAAACTAAACTTACGGGGTCAGGCTGTGGAAATCTCAGAGAAACAGATACAAAACATTGTCGATGAGGTGATAAATACTATCTCCGGGACAGTGCCTGCAAAAGATAAAGTGGTATCTCCCGCCCCGGGGCCCGGTGACGGAGTTTTCTCCACGGTGGATCAGGCGGTGGCCGCTTCCGCCCAGGCTTTTTCCGACTTGCACAGGATCTCGCTGGAGACCCGCCGGGCGATTATTCAGGCCATCCGCGAGGTAGGAATCAGCGGGGCGCGCGATTTTGCTCAACGCACCTTGACCGAGACCGGCATGGGACGGCTCGAGGACAAAATCCAGAAACACCTGCTGGTCAGCCGTCTCACTCCGGGACCCGAGATTATCGAGCAGAAAGCCTGGAGCGGCGATTTCGGCCTTACCGTGGATGAGCGCGCCCCCTATGGTGTGATCGCCGCAGTGCTTCCCTCGACCCACCCGGTGCCCACCATGATCAACAATGCGATCAGCATGGTTTCCGCAGGCAACAGCGTGGTTTTCGCCCCTCACCCGGCGGCCAGGCGTGTCAGCCTCGACGCTCTGCAGCAGTTGAACCGGGTCATTGTCTCGGCCGGTGGGCCCGCCAATCTGCTCACCACCATGGCCGAGCCCTCGATCTCCGCTGCGGGCGAGCTTTTCAAGCACCCCGATGTGCGCCTGATCTGTGTGACCGGAGGACCCGGAGTGGTGGCGGCCGCCATGAAATCCAACAAGCGGGTTATCGCCGCCGGGCCGGGAAACCCACCGGTGGTGGTCGATGAGACCGCGGACCTGGATAATGCCGCCCGTTCGATCATCGCCGGGGGCAGCTTCGATAACAATATCATCTGCATCGCCGAGAAAGAAATAATCGTGGTGGAAAAAGTCGCCGACAACCTGATCGCCGCGCTCGAACGGGCAGGCGCGATCAAGCTGAACTCCGGTCAGATAGAAAAAATAACCGCGGAAGCGTTCAATCCCGAGGATGACGGCGCAGGCTGCAGCCGGCAGGTGCTTAACCGCAAGCTGGTAGGCAAGAACGCCAACGTGCTGGCCGCCATCTGCGGCCTTAAACTAAGCGATGAGGTGCGCCTGCTTTTCGGCGAGACCGGGGTGGACAGCCCGTTTGTCCAGGAAGAACAGATGATGCCTTTCATTCCGCTGTTGAGAGTGCCGGATGTGGGAGCAGCCATCGAGCTGGCGGTGAAAGTCGAGGGCGGGTATAACCACACGGCGGTCATGCACTCACTCAATGTGGAGAACCTTACCGCCATGGGCAGGCGCTGCAACACCACCATTTTTGTCAAGAACGGACCCTCGAGCGCCGGGCTTGGAATCGGCGGCGAGGGATTCCTCTCGTTCAGCATCGCCAGCCCCACCGGCGATGGGATCACTACCGCGCTCTCCTTCACCCGCCAGCGGCGCTGCACCATGGTGGGGCTGCTCAATATCGTGCCCTAAGAAAGAAAAGAGTCTGCTCGAATGAAAATCGCGCGGGTAATAGGCAAGGTCTGGGCCACCACCAAGGACCCCAAGCTCTCCGGATACCGCCTGCTGGTTATCCAGACCCTGAACAAACGGCTCGAGCCCGTGGGCTCTCCCACGGTGGCGGTGGATACCTGTTCCGCCGGAGAAGGCGAACTGGTCTACTGGGTGGGCGGCGGCGAGGGCAGGTATGTCACCAGCCAAATCCACATACCCAGCGAGTGCCTGATAGTCGGTCTGGTGGACAGGGCCAACATCGAAAAAAACCCCGACCGCTCCAGGGAGGAAAAATGATCCTCGGCCGGGTAGTGGGTAATATAGTCTCAACGATTAAACACCCTGTTTACAAGGGCACAAAGATCCTGCTGGTCGAACCGGTCCGGCCGGACAACAGCCCCAGCGGCGACCTGGTGGTAGCGGTGGACACCGTGGATGCCGGCCCCGGCGACCGGGTACTGATAGCTTCCGAGGGCTGGGCCGCCATGCACATCCTGGGCACCGAGGGCCCGGTTCCGGTGCGCAGCCTGGTGGTGGGGGTCATCGACCGGATCGAGGACACCCTGCCGCCTGCTAAAAAAACCACTAATCCCAAATCGTAAAGATAACCGATGGAAGTTTCGATCATAAGCTTTCTCCAGGCGGTCATTTCCCTGTTCGCCATTGTCGATCCTGTCGGCGGCCTGCCGGTTTTTCTCGGCCTTACCCACGCAGCCACCGATAGTGAAAGGCGACGGGTGTTCACCATCGCCGTAGTCACCGCCTTCCTGGTCGTCCTGAGCTTCGCCCTGATGGGCTCTTACATCATGGAGTACGTATTCCACATCAGCCTCTACGAGTTCACCTTTGCCGGAGGCCTGTTGCTGGTAGTGGTCGGCATCCACTACATGATCACCTCGCACAGCCAGGAAACACAAAATGCCTCGGACCGCCCGGAAGCCGAAAGACACCGCCGGCTGCACGAGCTGGCAATCTCCCCCATCGCCTGCCCGCTGCTGGCCGGGCCCGGGACTATCGTTACAGTCATCCTTTTCGAGCGCCAGTACGGCCTGGTCTTTGCCCTGGTTCTGTGTGTGGTGGTGTTCGGCCTGACCATGCTGATCCTTGCCTTTGCCGGAGCTATCAGCCGCCTGATCCGGCCCATCGGCATGCTGGCGGTCTCCAGGGTCATGCAGATTTTTATCATCGCCATCGGGGTGCATTTCATGTTCGTGGGTCTGCAAGAGGCGTTCCCGCGGCTTTTCGGGGGGTGAGAAGAAGGTTCTTTAATCTGTAATTCTATCGAATAAATAAAAAACCCCCGCTTCTTACGCGGGGGTTTTTTATTCACTTGAATTGAACGAGTGCATTCCCAGTGGTTCGCTGCAAGGAGTCTTCAATTTTTCGGGTAAGACTTTTTCTTCTTCAGGCTTTATAGTCCCTGAGTATCAGCAGGGCTTCGATGTAGTAATAATCACCCCAGGCCGTGGAGCCGCCGACTCCTATCCCCTGGTTCTTATCATAAACCCCCTCGCCGAGCAGACCGCCGGGGCTGGGGCCTCTGAGGAATTCCCGGTTCAGGGACTCCACCATCTTCTCAGCCGCGGCGCGGTACCGCAAGCGGTCGGATTCGCTTGGACAGAGCCGGGATAGTTTCAACAGTGCCGCCGCGGCCACAGCCGCAGCGGAGGTGTCTTTCTGAGGTTTCTCATCCTGGGGAAGCTCTAAATCCCACAGGCAAACCCCATCCTCCGGCAGGTTTGCCAGGAAGTTATCGGCCGTCCACCTGGCCGTGTTGAGAAACATCACGTTACCGGCATTGCGGTAGGCGGAAGCGAATCCGTAGATTGCCCAGGCCTGGCCCAGAGCCCAGACGGATGCCGGAGTGTAGCCTTTAGGAGCGTAGGTTTTATCACCGGCCAGGGTGGTGTTTCTATCCCTGAACGGCCTGCCTGTACTCGGATGGAAATCCGCCATGTGCAGCACTCTGCCCTCCGGGCTCACCAGGTTGCGCAAGGTAAACATGGCGTGCGCATTGGCTCGCCGGGCATAATATTGATTGCCCGTGGCCTCGGTTGCCCAGTATAAGAGATCCAGGCTCATCATGGTTTCAATACTCAGCCGCCGGCCCAGGACTGTATCTCCGGGCTCGCCCCAGGCAGGAATGAAACCCGCCTGGTTGGATCGCTCGGCCAGAGAGTTCGCCGCCTCAATCGCTACCTCGCGAAAACGCTGGTTTCCCGTTATCTGATAACCGGTCACATGGGTCAGGAAAAAAAGCTGCCCCAGGCCGACGCCGGAAACATCCGTCCGGCGCTCTTCCAGGCCCTCCGTCCAGCGATAAGCCAGGTTATAATATCCACTATCCCTGGTGCTCTGGTACAAAAGCCAGACCAGACCGGGATAATAACCGTACGCCCAGGCGGCTTTCTCAGTGGTGGTCCATTCCCCTTCCTCGGTATAGACCGGATATCCGCCGTCGAGCCTCGCATATGCACCTTCCGCCTGCGAACCGGCCAAAGAGATCACTTCCCAGTATCTCACACCGGTGTCGGTCTCCAGCCTTGTCAGCTTTTCGCCGAACAGGCCGCAGCCGGAAACCGAAAGAATTATCAGCCATGCTGCCAAACCTGTGGTTAAGGCTGTCTTTTTCACTTTTCCATCCCCTTATGTGGTTTCGATTCAGAATAAAATATAAACATACACTATTTAAAATATTTTTGAGGTCAGCGCAGGCAGGACAAACCAGGGCAAAACACTACCGGGAAACAGGCACTATTTTATTTTAAAGTGAAGAAAACCTGGAAAGTGGTACCCCTGTCTACCTTGCTGTGAATCTCTATCTTTCCGCGGTGGCCGGTGATCTCCTCCCGGGCCAGGGTCAGGCCTATCCCTTTGTGCTCCTGGTTTTCCAGACCGAAAGCTCCGACTCGCGGGTGATATATCAGCTCGAACATCTTGTTGTTGTGATCGCTTTTATCGGCGCGCAGGGAGTTGGCCTCCTTCATGCTCACTGTCTCCGCCAGCAGGGCGCTTTTCAAAACTCCCAGCCGGTCGATCCCCTTTCCTTTGTCGGAGATGGTGATCTGCAACTGGTTGAATTTCTGATAGTAACTGGTATATACACTCACCGTCCCGCCGTCCCCGGCCGCGATCACCGCATTGTTGACCATATGGTACAGTGCCAGGTAAATCCCCTCCGGATAACCCTCCATGTGGGGCACCATCTCATCCAGCTTATCTTTGAACGATACCCGTACCGTGTTCTCATGGCCCGGCGGCATGAAATCCTCGCAGTAAGGGCAAACCGCCAGGATTATATCGCGCATCAGACGGTTGACATTGAAAGTGGAGGCATTGGCTTTCTGGAGTATTATCCTCTGGAAGTATGCAAGAGATCGTGCGATGTGGTCAAGCTTGGCCATGACTACTTTCAACAGGTTGCGGTAGCCGGGAAGATACAAAAGTTCCATTATCTGCTCGGCGGAATCCCCCAGGTTGAGCGATAGCCGGCTCAATCCGACTGCGAACCGCTGGGGGCGCGTCTCGCCCAGCTCAATGATCAGCCTGCCGATCAACTGCAGCCGCTCTTCCACCTCTCTGCCGTACAGCTTCCGCACCTCATCCTGAAGAGCACGGTTGGGACCGAAACACTTGCCCTTGACCTTGGCCTTGGTGATCGAAACATAATCTATGGCCTCTTGCAACTGCTGCGAAATGGTGCCATAGGCGGTGAGATAATCGATCATCCTTTTACCTTGAATCCCCCGGCAGCGCTCCGGCATCCGGAACAATTAAGGTTGACCCTGGTATTTTCTTCTGGTAAAATTAATTAAAGATATTCTCCGGACGAGTTTAAAGCAAGCACATTCAACTCCGGTCGCCTCGACACCTTCGAATCCGATCATTGAAACCTTACGCCTTTTTGAGGGTAATTAAATTTTAGCCTTGCGAATTTAATTATGACCTCACGATCTTGATTTGCTCAAGGCTTCTCTCAGGGCAAAGGATACTTTTACAATGCAAACCATGAAACATTCCCTGGCGGGTAGCGGTTTTTTCTCCCGAAGAACCGGCTCCCTGAAAGTTTTGCGAAAGTGGTTGATCGCCTCATTCGCCCTGCTGTTAATGCTGGCGCCCGAGACGGCCGCCCAGTTCGGCAAAAATAAGGTCCAGTACAAGAACTTCGACTGGCAAGTGCTGAAAACCGAGCACTTCGATATCTATTTCTACCAGAAAGAGCGGGCCATGGCGCTGGAGGCCGCCCGCCTGGCCGAGCGCGCCAACATACGTTTCACCAAGATGCTCAATTTCAAGCACCGCCGGCGCATCCCGCTTATCCTCTACTCCAGCACCTCCGATTTCCAGCAGACCAATGTATTGCCCGGCGACATCAGCGAGGGCACGGGTGGTGTCAACGAGTTCCTCAAGCGGCGGGTTCTGCTGCCGTTTACCGGCTCCTGGAAAGATTTCGAGCATGTGCTCACCCATGAGCTGGCACATACTTACCAGGTAGATATCATCTGGGGCTCGGCCACTCCGGTATCCAACCCGTTTGCCTACAGTCCGCCGCTGTGGTTTATCGAGGGCATGGTCGAGCAGCTTTCCCTGGATGGAATGACCACCTATACCGAGATGTGGCTCAGGGACGCGGCCTTGAGCGGTTATCTGATGACCCTCGAAGAACTGGGCCGCATGCCCGATCTACGCGCCTACCGCTTCGGGCATTCGTTCTGGTATTATATAGCCCAACGGTACGGCAACAAGAAAATCGGCGAGATCCTGCAAAAGACCCCGCTGTTCGGCAATGTTGAGCGCGCTTTTAAATCCAGTCTCGGGGCGAATATCGAGACTCTCAGCCGTCAGTGGAACGAGGACATCCGCAAGACCTATCTGCCGCAGGTCGTCAAGTTCGACAAGCCGGAGGATTTCTCACGCAGGCTTACCAATCATACCAAAACCGGCAACGGCTACAATGTCACCCCGGCGCTCAGCCCGGACGGGGAACAACTGGCGTTCATCTCCGACCGGAGCGGGTACACCGACATCTGGCTGGCAAGCGCCATCGACGGCCGCGGAGAAAAAAGACTGGTCAAGGGCCAGCGCAGCCCGGATTTCGAGTCCTTCCGCTTCCTCTACACCAGCCTCAACTGGAGCCCGGACGGCCGCCTGCTTACCTTTGTCGCCAAAAGCGGGCCCGAGGAAGCCATCTATGTCTATGCCATATACAATAAAAAGATACTCCATAAATTCAAGTTCGGCCTGGACGGAGTCCTCACACCCAGTTTCTCACCGGATGGGGAAAAAATCGTTTTCAACGGTATCGACGGCGGGCGCTCGAACCTCTATCAGGTAAACATCGAAACCGGGAAACTCACCCAGCTCACCGATGACAGGTACACCCACCGCGATCCGGTTTACTCGCCCGACGGCAGGCGCATAGCATTTACCACCGAATACGGAACCGAAACCGACTTCGATAAACTCCTTTTCTCCGACTACCGTATCGGCATCCTCGATCTTCAAAGCGGGAAATATTCCATCCTTCCCAACAGTGTGGGCGATAACATCTCGCCGCAGTGGTCTCCCGACGGCGGCAAAATCGCTTATGTCTCCGACCGCACCGGTATTGCAAATATATTCTACCACGACTTCTCGGACAGCACCGATTACCAGGTGACCAATATCCTCACCGGGGTGGTCGGCGCCACTGAACACAGCCCCTGCCTGTCCTGGTCCTCCGGCAGCGGAAGGCTGGCCTTCAGCGCTTTCCTCGAGATGGGCTGGGACATCTTTATTATCAACAATCCGGAAAAAATGGCCGGAGCCTGGCAGCCGGACACCAGCACCCATTTCGATTATGAAACCGTGCACCTGGCGGCCCACCGGGAAAGAATCCAAAAAATCAAACGACAGCTCTATCCGGAAGCGACGGCTCTCACCACCTCCACCACGGACTTGCCGAAAACCGGGGATTACCCCGAAATGCACGGGATGCCCAGGCCCACCTTGAAAAAATTCAGCTTACCGCTTCATTCAGCCGGAACAACCGGGGACTCCCTGTCGACAGTGCCGACCTCGTACCTCGATTCGCCGCCGGAAGAGACCATCCCGGATTCCAGCCTGCTGAACCTGGTGGATGCGGGTCGGCCCGACAGCCTGACAACCGTGCTCGAATTGAACCCCGGACCAACAGACAGCCTGCTGGAAGCTTTTCAGGACAGCCTGGCCGTATTCGACAGCCTGGCCGAATCCTCCGATACCATCCCGAATCCCGGGTTTTCGGCCAAAAAGGACACCATGCCGGAAATCAGCTTCGATTTCGATGTGCCCAAGGAACAGATCCCTCTGCCGGATACCTCGAGTTTCCTTTTCGACAGGTACAAGGTCAAGTTAACCACGGACTATGTCAGCAGTTTCGGCGGCTACCAGGGAAACATCGGTTTCAGCGGGGGGGCAATGATAAGCTTTAGCGATATGCTGGGCAACCACAACTTCATGGTCGGGGCCAACATCTACGGCAAGATCCAGGACAGCGACCTGCTCTTCCAGTACCTTAATCTCAAAGGCCGTACGGACATGGGCTTCTATGTCACCCAGTTCCGGGATGTGTATTATCTTTCCACTGTCTACTCCGGGGCCGAATACCTGGCCAATATCTGGCGCGGAGCGGGGCTTATTTTCATCCGGCCGTTCAACCGTTTCCGGCGCCTCGAATGGAGCTTGAACGCCTATTCGGTGAGCGAAAAAACTTTTCAGCAGAATTTCATGGACTACTACTATTACAATTACGCAAGAGAACTGAATGTCCAAGAATACGGCACCACCTACTTCGCCGGTCCCGAAGCCGCTCTGGTTTTCGACAATGTCGCCTATGGCTATACCGGGCCTGTGGATGGCAGCAGGTACCGTTTGAGTACCAGGCAATTTTTCGGAGAGTTGAGTTTCAGTGAAACAGTCATCGACTGGCGCAAGTACTGGCTTTTCTGGAGGAGGGTTACCATCGCCCTGCGCGGTATCGGAGCCAAACGCTGGGGCAGCAACCCGCAGACCTTATATGTCGGTGGCCCCTACACCTTCCGCGGCGCGGCCTATGGAGACATCCGCGGCAACAATCTGCTGCTGGCCAATGCGGAGCTGCGTTTCCCCCTGATCGACCACCTGGTCATGGGCTGGCCCCTGCCGATTTACCTGCGCGGAATCGGCGGAGTCCTCTTTTTGGATATGGCCGGAGCCTGGTTCAATAATGAGGGTTTTCAGCCGTTTAGCGGCTCGAGTTCCAAGCTGTTCAGGCTCAAAGATGCCCAGGCGGCCTACGGCCTGGGTGCCCGCATGAACCTGGGTTATTTCGTCCTCCGCTTCGACATGGCCAAAAGCCTGGATCACTACAGAACCAATTATTACTTCTACGAAGGCAATACATACAAGGCCGAGGAGCGGGTCAAAGGCAGACGGCGTAGCTTTTTCTCCATCGGCTACGATTACTGATAACCCTGCCACGGCAAGCCACGCGGGTTATGAAAAATAATGCCCTGTCGCTAAATCTAAACCATGAAAACCAATCAAATCCCTTGCGCCGCGCCGCTCACCTGATTATTTTCCGTCTTTATTACACGATGGCAAACCGCCCTTTTTACACCCGAATACCGATGGAGGTCTAAGGATGCGTATTCCGACAGCCCTGTTTCTTGCTTCAATCTTTCTGGGAGCCGCTGTTACCATGCTCCCGGCCCAGGACAAGTCCAAACTCCTCAAGATGGAAAAAGACTCCGACAACGACGGCCAAGTCGATACCTGGAATTATGTCAACAACCAGAACGTAATCGAACTGATCGAACAGGACCAGAACGGCGATGGGAATATCGACAAGTGGCGATACTTCACGCCCACGGGCCTGCCGGTTAAAACAGAGGTGGACGACGACGGCGACGGCGATGCCGATGAAACCACCTTCTATGATGAAAACGGGAAAAAGGTCCGGGTGGAAAAAGATACCAACGGCGACGATAAAGTGGACCAGTGGCTGCATTTCAACCCGGAGAACGGAAAGCCGACAAAAGTGGAAATCGACAGCAAGGGCAAGGGTGTGGACAAAACTGTCTTTTATGACGCCGAGGGCAAGAAAGAACGCATGGAAGCAGACGCCAACGGCGACGGCAAGGTGGATCAGTGGATCAGCTATTACCCCAACGGCAAAACCAAAGAGATCGGCTACGATACGGACAAGAGCGGCAAACCCAATATCTGGCAGCAGTACAACGAGGACGGTACCAAGGGTAAGGCCGGCTTCGACACCGACGGCGACGGTGAGCCCGACAAGTGGCAGTAGTATTTTTCAAGCACTCGTTAGTACCTAAAAAGCCAATCCCGGTTTATCCGGGGTCGGCTTTTTTATATCATTGAATATTTAGTAGTTACTACTTTTACTCCTTCACCGGAAACCAAACATTGGTCGCTGTGCACTCTTCAGATAAACCTGAAAAAGACCCAAGCGGAAGTTGTCAGTCGCCATCGGCGGACCACGTTTCGGATCGACCGATTGCGATGTTGCCCGGCGTAAAATGCTGCTTCCCGGTATATATTCAAAGAGAAGTCTCTATTTTCCCTGCTCAGTGCAATAAGACCCTTGTAACTAAAGATGGAAACCGCTAATTTAGCATTTAAATCAGAACAAAACTCTTAATTCAAGCGGAAAAGAGAAAATAGTTCGCCCGGAATCGAAAAGGAAAGCTGTATTTACCTATTTCAACTTTTATATGGCGATTATTGATTATCTGCATTCCTTAATCAAATTCTCTATACCTTAATCTATGAAGGAGAAGCGCCATGATACCCAGGATTAGACCTGTTACCGCTTGTGTGCTGGCCTGCCTGCTTGCTTCGAGTGTATTATTCTCCGCCGGGGAAAAAGTTTATCCTACCTACCTGAAAATTCCGCTGATGAATTTCGAGTTGATGTCTATCCCCGCAGGCAGCTTCCTGATGGGCTCTGAGGATGGAGATGATGATGAAAAACCGGTGCACCGGGTAAGCCTGTCCGGTTTCCTGATGAGCGCAATGGAGATAACGCAAGAGCAGTACCGGCAGGTAGGAGGTCTTAATCCATCTATATTTAAGTACCATAACCATCCCGTTGAGAACGTTGACTGGTATGATGCGGTGATTTTCTGCAACAAGCTGAGCGAGATGGCGGGGCTCGAGCCTTGCTATGACCTGGCGACCTGGGAATGCAACTTTTCCAAAGGCGGCTTCCGTCTCCCCACGGAAGCGGAGCGGGAATATGCCTGCCGGGCGGGAACCACAACCAAGTACTACACCGGGGAAAGCGAAAGTGACCTGGCGCGTGCCGGTTGGTATGAGAAGAACAGTGGTGCGAGAACCCACCGAATTGTCGGACAAAAAGAACCGAATTCCTTTGGCTTGTACGACATGCACGGCAATATCTATGAATGGTGCAACGATTGGTTCGGTAAGGAATATTACCAGAATATTAAGAATGCAAATAATCCCAAAGGGCCGGAGTCCGGCAAGGTCCGTGTCCTGCGGGGCGGCGGCTGGAGATACGGGACCGGCCGCTCCCGGTCGTCTAACCGCGACTACAGCCTGCCGGACTTCAAGGACGAAGACATAGGCTTCCGGGTTGTCCGGCGTTTGTCTTCGACGGAAATCCAGTCTTTATTGAATTTAAAAGGTCTCACCATGGTTTCGATCCCTGCAGGTACTTTTCAGATGGGGACAACCCTCATCGATGCCGATTGGCTCAAGCCTTCGGGGCCTGTACATACAGTAAGCGTGTCAGCTTTCGAGATGAGCGCCTGCGAAATCACCAACTCCCAATATGCGGTTTACCTGAACGCGGCCCTGGCCGAAGGGAAGATAAAAATCACTTCGAACGGCGTGAGAGGAACCTCGGTGGATTACGGCGACCAGAACTACCTGGAGCTGAATGACATCGATTGCCGGATAGATTACAGTGGAGGTGTTTTTTCAGCTCAGAGTGGATATGAGGACCACCCGGTGGTCAAGGTGACCTGGTACGGCGCTAACGGGTTCTGCGAGTATTATGGCTTTAGCCTTCCAACTGAGGCTGATTGGGAGTATGCCTGCCGTGCGGGGACTACAACGAGATTTTACACCGGAGACAGCGAGAGCGACCTGGATCGGGCCGGGTGGTTCAAGAGCAACAGCGGCGACAATAAAACGCATGCGGTGGCCGGCAAGCAAGCCAATGCTTTCGGCTTGTACGACATGCATGGTAATATCTGGGAGTGGTGCAAAGACTGGTTCGACAGCAACTATTACAGAAACAGTCCGAACCAGGACCCGCCAGGCGGGGAATCCGGCGAGTACCGTATTAAGCGTGGCGGCGGCTGGCGCGGCTCTTCAACCTACAGCCGTTCAGCCGCTCGTGACTACGGCGTGCCGGGCGACGGTTACAACTATGTAGGTTTTCGGGTAGTTCGTCGTTAGTCTTTTCTCCGGAACTTTAATCCTTGAGCCCTTGATTTCTAAGTCAACGATTGAAATGAGGGAAGTCTACAGGGGGCTTCAGATCCCTTCCGGTCGTCTCGAAGCCTGGTTCGCCAACCTCCCCCGAAGTCGAAAAGTTCCGGGTGATCGAGGCTCTGATGCCCCGGGCCAAGGCGCTGCTCGAAAGCCGTCAGTAACAGGTTACAGTCCAGGGAAGCGCTGAAAGACGATCCGAGTTTAATAAAATTTTCTGTTTGATAAATTCTTATCGGTTTTCCGAAAACAGATGAAAAAGGCTGGGCATGTCAGAAGTCAGTCCAAAACAGATGCAACCCCCGCGGCGAGGCTTCCAGGCTCTACGAAATAACTTGAACAACTTTACCCCTCGCCCAAGTGGAGGAATTCCGTGGCTGATATCCTTACGCTGGATGGCCTGCGCAGGACTTTTTCTGGTCATCTGGTTTACCTCTTCGGTCCTGGAGGTGGTCACCAATCCCCTGCCGCTTTACATTATCGGCTTGTGCCTGGCCGGCTACAACCTGCTTTTCTGGCTTCTCCAACGAAACAAAGCCAATCCAAGCGATGAGTGGGTGGTACGTATCATTTTCTGGCAGATCACTATCGACCTGGTTGCCCTGACCCTGCTTTTATATTTCTCCGGGATCTCTCACAACCCGTTCATCTTTTATTTTATCTTCCACATCATCATCGCCGCCATCCTTTTACCGGAACCGGTGGCTTACTTCCAAGCGCTGCTGGCTTCACTGATAATCGGCACGGTAATGTTGTTGCAATATTACCAGTTGATCCCTGAATACAAGCTGAATATTACCTTTCTGCAAGGCGGAGCCGATGGGCAAGGGATTTACCTTATAGGCAAGTTCCTGGCGCTCAGTTCCACCTTGCTGCTGGCCGCTTACTTTACGCTTTCCGTGCTCAGCAGTGTCCGTCACGCGGAACTCGAAATCCGCCAGCGGGAAAAGTACTCAAGCCTGGGCCAACTGGTAAGCGGTATTCTGCACCAGATCCGCAATCCCCTCGACGGTTTGAAAAACTGCCTGCACCAGATAGACAATAAATTCGCGCAGGACAATAACTCCCAGGTATTTATCCGCCTGATGCACGATGAACTCGACCGCATCGAGCGATTGACTTATCACCTCCAGGATTATGCCCGGCCGCATGATATCGAGATTCAACCCGTGGATGTCAACCTGGAGGTGTCCGCGGCCCTTCGACTGCTGGAAATCAAGGAGAAGGGGGATATCAAGATCCGGAAAGAGCTCGGGGAAGTCTCTAAAGCCAGAGGCGATCCTTTCGCCCTGCAGGAAGTGGTGATCAATTTCTGCACCAACGCCTGCGCCG
>CAZSTM010000047.1:0-13849 GCA_964609635.1 uncultured Gemmatimonadales bacterium | reverse complement strand
ACAGCCTAAATTAGGAATAGATTGGTTAAAAATTCTTCCCTTCAAATCAAACTTGTCATTGCACTAGACTCGAACCTCTGAACCACAGGTTCACCCCGCCTGCTACCCGGAGCGCCGGTTTCAGGCAATCCCGACATTGTCGATCAGACGGGTTGAACCGAAGTGGAGCGCCGCAGCCAGGTACCTGCATTCCGAGGCATCGGCCACCTCTTTGATATCCTGGTCCACCCCGCTCAAATATTCCACCTTACCGCCGGTGGAGCTTTCTATCTGACGAGAAATTTCTTCCAGCAGGGGCGAGGGGTTTCCTTTGGCGCCGGAGAACATCTGACCCCCCTTGCACAAGGCCCGGTAGAGTCCGGGAGCGCGTCGCCTTTCATCCGGCTTCAGGTAGATATTGCGCGAACTGAGCGCCAGCCCGTCCGGCTCACGCACGATGGGCCCTGCCTCGATGATCACAGGCAAATCCAGGTCGCGCACCATGCGGCGGATGACAGCCAACTGCTGCAGGTCCTTTTGCCCGAAAAAAGCCACATCCGGCTGAACCACGTTAAAAAGCTTGGCCACCACCGTGGTTACGCCCCGGAAATGTCCCGGCCGGCTGCGTCCGCATAAACCCCGGCTAACAGTCTCTTCCATCACAGTGGTCGAGGCGTCCGGAGCGTACATCTCTTTCACTGCGGGAGCGAAAACCAGGTCCACCGACTCGGCCTCAGCCATGGCTCTATCGCGCTGGGGGTCGCGCGGATAGCCGGCGAAATCCTCCTGGGGCCCGAACTGGGTAGGGTTGATAAAGATACTGACCACGCATAAATCGCATTTCGACCGGCAGAGGCGCATCAGGCTTAGGTGCCCCTCGTGGAAGAAACCCATAGTCGGGACCAGCCCGATTCTACTGCCCGCCGCTCGTGCACGGGCCAGGGCCTGTCGCACCTGGTTCTTTTTATGAAGAACTTTCATGCTCGGCCGGGCTTTCCTTTTTCATCCGGGGCCGACTCAAGGTGTTTCTGCGCCCATTTCTGCAAAAACGTCCCATCGATTTGATCGATCATCTCGAGAAAAAAACGGCGCTCCCAGATTTGCGGGTGCGGCAAAATCAGGCGCCTGGTGCTGCAAACCGTATCACCGTAGAAAAGCAGGTCAAGGTCGATGATCCTGGGGCCCCAGCGCCGCTTCCGCACCCGGCCCATTTCTTTCTCGATCCCCAGGAGACCTCTCAGTAACTCTTCCGGCGAAACAGAGGTGGCCAGCCGCTGAACCTGATTGAGAAAATCCGGCTGATCTTTCAGGCCCACCGGGGAGGTCAATACAGGCTTGCAGCGGCCGGTAACCCGGACACCGGGCAGCGCAGCAACTGCCGTGGATGCCCGCCGCAGGTTCTTCTCCAGCTCCCCCAGATTGGTTCCCAGGCTGATAAAAACATTCCGCTCCACCGGTCCGGCTCCCGGATAATATTCGGTTGCCACTTAAGAGCTGCGCGTCACCTCGACTTCTGCATAATCGATAAATCCTTTTACCGGAACCCGTGGCTTTCGGCAGCGGACAGTAACCCGTTCGACCGGAAGCTCGCTCAAAACCTTGCGGGCGATCTCCCCGGCCAGGCGCTCCATCAGGTTGAAGCTGCTGTTTTCCATCAAGTTCTTTATCAGGCCGAACATCTCCGGGTAGTTGATCGTGTCCACCAGATGGTCCGAGAGCGAAGCCTTCTCCAGCTCCAGGTAACAATCCACATCGATTTCGAACAATTGCCCTACATCCTTTTCAAAGGAATGCAGGCCGGAATGGGAGTAAAACTTCATTCCGTGAAGAGATATCCTGTCCATGGAAGAGCCTCCTGGATTTTCCACGACATCTATCAATCAAACCGGAGATCCTATCGGATTATTCCGCAAAATTAGCCGCTTGGAAATACATTATATAAAATGCTTTATATGTCATTAGTTATAGTTTAACATCACTTTTTATCAATGTCAATAAAAGTTCATGCGCATGCTTTTTTAGTGATCGTTAAAAGAACGTTCGGATTTAAGAGACAAAGGCGCGGGATTAAGGTTGGCTGCTCTTTTTAACAGATAAAAGTAACTTCAAGGATTCCAGGCCGTTGTAGGATACGGTTCCCCCTTCCCCACTCGCGCGCGTTCGCAGGTGGCGCAAGTGCGCGGAGGTGTCATGCTGCCTGCGGATTTTCGCCATGCCGGGCATGGCCCCGGTTCGCTTCGCTGCGGTCGGCTCACGAGCCCTGCCCCGGCTTTTGCCTGCGGCATGGCAGGTAAAAAGCGCCCTCAACGGTAAAATTCTTTCGGCGATCCTCTTTTAACAGGTTCAGAGATAAAAAAAAAGGCGCCCATGGTTTTTGAGCGCCTTTAATTTTTTTTTGGAAATTCCGTTCCGTACCGAGTACTCAGTTACCGGCGGCATCCGGATAGACAGAGACCTTTTTGCGGGTTTTGTCTTTGCGTTCGAAAGTAACCACGCCGTCCACCAGGGCGAAAAGCGTGAAATCCTTACCCCTACCGACATTATTACCCGGATGGATGCGGGTGCCTCGCTGACGGATAATGATCGAGCCGGCGTGAATCCTCTGGCCCCCGAAGGCCTTGACCCCCAGACGCTGGCCGTGGCTGTCGCGGCCGTTGCGCGAACTTCCGACTCCCTTCTTATGGGCCATCTTTAACTCCTTGAACGATTTATTCTCAAAACAACCTGGGTAACTCTATAAAAGTCGATCACTCCTGAGGTTTCTTCGGAGCTTTCGCTTTACTTTTCTCCTGGGCCGCAGCCGCAGGCTTTTTCTTTGCAGCTTTAGGCTTGGCGGCCTTGGCTTTGGGCTCGGCTTTGGCCCTGGCCGCAGCCGCAGGCTTTTTCTTTGCAGCTTCGGGCTTGGCGGCTTTGGGCTCGGCTTTCGCCCTGGCCGCAGCCGCAGGCTTTTTCTTTGCAGCTTCGGGCTTGGCGGCTGCTGCCACCGGCTTTTTCTTTTCCCCGGCTTTGACTTTTACTTCCTTCGCCTTTTCCACCTTTTTCTCGGCGGTTTTGGCAACCGCTTTTTTCTTAACATCCGTCACGATGGAGTCGATAATTATATCGGTAAATCCCTGCTTGTGGCCCAGCTTACGTCTATAATCCTTACGCCGCTTGTACTTGACAATGGTGATTTTCTCCCGGCGGCCGTGCTGCACTATGCGGGCCTCGGCATAGGCCCCCTCGATGAAAGGCTTTCCAACCACCACCTGACCGTCGTTATTGAACAGCAGTATCTGTTCGAGGCGCAGCTTTTCACCGACAGGCAGGTCAATGCTGGGCACCCGGATAGTTGAATTTTTTTTGATTTTGAACTGTTTGCCGCCGCTTACGACTATGGCATACATCTAAATCAGGGCTCCTGTTATCTGCGATTTAAGAATAAATTCGAATCTGGAAAAATAAAACAATAAAATAATATTGTCAATAAAATTACCAGGGAATCTCTATCTCCTTGCGAGAGGGGATCGAATAGAAATTAATCGAGTCCATCCTCACGAGGGGATCATCCCGGAGTTGAATAGTAATACCGGTCTGGTTTTCCAGCTCCCGGATCACATCTTCTCCCTGTTCCATCAGGTGGAGCGCCACTACCGGGTGAACCCTGATCATCAGCTTGTTTACCTTGCCCTCGGGGGCGATCTTTTTCACCGCGCGTTCGATCTCGCCGACAATGGCTTCCGGGGTAAAGATCCTTCCCCGGCCCTCACATGCCGGGCAAAGCTCGGTGAGACTATGGTAGAGAGACGAACGCACCCGCTGGCGGCTCATCTCGACCAGTCCCAGGGGGCTCAGCTCGAAAGCCTTGGTCTTGGCGCGGTCGTACTTGAGACAGCGCCGCAGTTCATCCATCACGGCCTGACGGTTGTTTTTGATCTCCATGTCGATAAAATCGCAGACTAGTATCCCTCCCAGGTCGCGCAGACGGATCTGTCGCGCAATTTCCCTGGCGGCATCCAGGTTTGTACGCAGGATGGTATCCTCCTGGTTGCGTTCCCCCGTGTAGCGCCCGGTGTTGACATCTATCGAGACCAGCGCTTCGGTCGGCTCGATAACAATATAGCCACCGCTTTTAAGCCAAACCTTGCGATGAAAAATGCGCCGGATATCCTCATCGAGACCGTAGTCGGTAAAAACAGGCATATTTTTCTTGTAAAGCACCAGCCGGCCGATCAATTCAGGCGCGATAATCCTCAGGTACTCCTTTATCCTTTTGAATTCCTTCTTCTCATCCACCACCAGCGAGTCGACCTTATCGGTAAATACATCGCGCAGCAGGCTGCTGATCAGCTTTGTCTCCCGATAGATAAGGCTGGGTGCGGCGGCTTGTCCCGCCTGACGTTTTACCCGACGCCAGAGGTTTCTCAGCGACTGGTACTCAGCCTTGAATTCCTCGGCCTTGGTTCCCTCGGCAACCGTGCGGACTATCACCCCTTCGCGGGAGGTGATTATCTTTTTCATCACCTCCCGGATGCGGGAGCGCTGCGCTGGTACCTCGATTTTACGGGAAATACCCAGGCGATTATCAAAAGGCGCATATACTAAAAGTCTGCCGGGAATGGAAATATCGGTGCTAACCCGAGAGCCCTTGGTGCCGATCGGCTCCTTGATTACCTGCACCAGTATTTCCTGGCCCTCTTTTAACTGGTCCTGAATGGTCTGGATTTTCCGGCGGCGCTTTTTCTCCTCGGTCTGGGCATCCTGTTCGACATCCTTGTTATAAAGTTCACTGCCCATGTCGCTGATATGCAGGAATCCCTGCTTGGCCAGACCCACATCCACAAAAGCGGCCTGCATGCCCGGCAGCACCTTGCGCACGATACCCTTGTAGATGTCGCCGACCATGCGGGCTTCGCTGTCCCGATCCACCAGAAACTCCACCAACCGGCCGTCCTCGAGGATGGCTCCCCGGGTCTGTTTAAGCTCCACCGAGATGAGAATATCCCGTTTTACGAATTTGTGACTCTTCTGCTTAGCCATGTTGACTTTCCTGAAAATTCCTTATAAACTCAGTGCCGTGAGAACACCATGATTTTAAACATCCAGCCGGCTGAAAACTCACCCGAAGGTCACCTCCTCCCCGCAATTTGCCTATCATGCCGGTACTCTAAAATAATAAGCTTCCTTCATTAACGCCAAACAATATCTTCTCGAGCCGAAAGCTAAAGGATAGTTGCCGGTTGCTGGTGGTTAGTTGCTGGTTACTTGTTGCCGGACTTTGTGTTTTTTTATTCTTAGTTTCTAAAACCAGCCACTAACCACTGTCTTTGTCTTTTCCCTCTGCAGCTCTGCCCCTTTGTGCCGTGTTGCGCAAAAAGCCGCGCCAGTTCCGGCGGTGCCTGTCCTCTCCTGTGCAGCGGCTTTAAATTTCCATTGGGTCTTTGAGGAAATCGCTCCGTCTGACAAAGGATTGTCTTTTCTCGATCCGCACTGCGGCTGAATTTTGCTCTTCCAGGTCCAGCAGATATGAGAGAAACCGGTCCGGCCGACAGGCGTTTGCTCCCTGGAGTTCGAGGTCGAAAGTGATGGCCCTGACGCGATTCCCCGCGGCCTCGACCTCGACACTTTCCACAGCCTCTTTCACCCCGGCCGTGCGCTTGCCTCTCTTGCGGTCGAACCAGGAAACCGTGGCTCCTTCAGTAAGCCTCTGTCTCTTGCACCGACCGACAAATTCGGGCCAATCGGTCACCTCGCTCAGGCAATGCTCCGGCAGCCGGGCTCCGTAGGAGCAGAGTCGGATGTCCTCGGCCAGGGGAGGCAGCAGGCCCGCCGGAATGAGTCGTACGGCCCGGACATCGAACCCCTCCAGCCCGACCGATGCTCCTTCCAGGGTCTTTCGCAGCTCCAGTTCACAGATACCGGGAAGGGTCTCGAGGTCGAAATACTCTGCCCGGCTTTCCAGGCCTAACGGCAGGGGCGGAGAAAAATGAAGGCGCATACGGGGTGAGAACCCGCCGCTGTAACAGAGCGGAATACCGGAGCGGCGCAGCATGAACTCGATGTTGCGCACCATGTCGAGGTGACCGCAGAAACGCAAGATACCCTGCTTGGAGTACTGCACCCGCCAGAGCCTTCGCTCCAGGTCCGGGGTGACTACCGGCAAGGGTCCCGTGGAGAGAGGTTCCGAATCGGGTTCTGATTTCTCGTCTCCGCTCTCCGGCGTGCGCAGCTTCCGGCAGCCGGCTGCGTCCAGGGCTCCGCAGTCCAGGCAAGGCCCGTCCTTACAGTCCTCGACCTCGACAGCTTCGCGGCTCCGGTCGCGCTGCGCGGCAAGGAACGATTCATCCACCGGCGTTTCCACAAAGTGCCAGGGTAGTTTTCGGCTCCCGGATAAAGGTTTGAGCAGCGAGCGCCAGTCGAGCTTGTGGACTTCGAAAGCCTTCTCCCATAACGAGAAATCGAACTTCTCGCCCCAGCCGTCCAGGCGGGCACCGAGTTTCCAGGCGGTTTCCAGCACCCCGGCCATGGAACTGTCGCCGCGGGCCAGGAGTCCTTCGATCAGGCTTGCGGCCGGGTCATGGCATTTAAGTTTCACCGAGCGCGAGCGCACCTGAGAGCGGATGCGGGATAACTTCCCGGCGATCACCTCCGGCGCATCCTGGGCTTCCCACTGGAACGGAGTGCAGGGCTTGGGCACGAAAGGACTGAGAGTCACATTGACATTGTGCCTTCCCGGCACGGACCGTCCGATCGAGGCCACCTTTTCGATCAGCCGGGCGATCTCATCGATGTCTTCGTCCGTCTCCGTGGGCAGCCCCACCATGAAATAGAGCTTGACCAGGGTCCAGCCGTTGCTAAAGGCCCGTCTGACCAGGTCGAACAGGTCGTTTTCCTCGACGGTTTTGCCGATCACCCGCCTGAGCCTCCGGCTCCCCGCCTCCACCGCAAAAGTCAGCCCGCTTTTTCTGGAGCCCCCGAGTCGCTCCAGGAGACGAATGGTGGAAGCATCTACACGCAGCGAGGGGAAAGAGAGTGTCAGCCCCGCACCGTCCATCTCGGGCAGCAGTTTTTCGACCAGCTCCTCGATTGCCGGATAGTCGGCCGCGGAAAGTGCGAGCAAGGTTGCCGACTCCCAGCCTCCGGCACGCATACCGCGGCGCACCAGCTCGATAATTTGTCCGGGAGGGCGCACCCTCACGGGCCGGTAGTACATGCCCGCCTGGCAGAAGCGGCAGCCGCGGGTACAGCCTCTCATCAGCTCCACTGCAAAATGGTGCTGAGCCACCTCGGTGAGCGGCACCGGCAGGCCGTCCGGGGCGCTTGCGGCCGCGAGCTTATAATCCCGTCCAACCTTTACGCGACCCTGCTGCGGTTTCCGACCGGATATCGCGCCTGGAACATAGACCCCCTCGATCCGGCTCAGAGCTTTAAGCCGAGCCCGGCGCGAAAACTTTCCACCTTTGAGGTCCAGCAGAACTTCCCCGATCTGTCGAATCGCCTCCTCGCCGTCCCCCAGAACAAAAAAATCGAAAAACTCGGCCATCGGCTCCGGGTTCAACGCGCAGGGTCCGCCGGCGGCCACCAGAGGCTCGCTCTGCCCGCGCTCGGCCGCTTTCAGGGTTATGCCGGCCAGGTCGAGAAGTGTAAGCACGTTGGTGAATGTCAGTTCCGACTGGAGAGTCACCCCCACCAGGTCGAAAGCGGAAAGGGGGGTGTAGGTTTCGAGGCTGTAAAGCGGCACCCGGTGGGCGCGCATCAGCTCTTCCATGTCCGGCCAGGGCACGAAAGACCGTTCCGCCGAGACACCCTCAATCGAGTCGGCCGCTCGGCAGAGCACCTTGAGCCCCAGGTTGCTCATTCCCACTTCGTAAAGGTCCGGGTAAGCCAGGGCCAGGCGAAGGCGCACCTCTTCCGGATTTTTCCTAACCAGCCCGTATTCGGAACCGATATAGCGGGCAGGCTTGCGCACGAAAGGCCAGATGCGCTCCTCGAGCACTCGAAACAGATCGGTCATTATGGTAATTCCCCTATTCCCAGGCGCCTGGTACCCGGGCGCACAAGAAAAAAAAGAGCCGGCTTTCCGGCTCCTTTAAAAACATCACAGTAAAAAGCTGGTCATTTATCGTTGAGCAGCCTGATTTCGACATTCTCTCAGCCTGGAATTTCTCTCTCCTCCATCACCTAAGAGCGAGTCCCGGTCAAATTTTAATAGAGTGTTGAAAAAACACGCTTCTAAACTAAATCCCGGCCCGATAAAAGTCAACCCATAAGCTCAGAAAAGAAACTCCACCGACCAGGTCCCGTAGTAACCTACGCCGATAGTCGAGCCGCTCATCTGGTATCCATCGAGGTTTCCTTCGAAAAAAGCTTCGCCTCCGGCGGGATCGACCACTCGAAAGGAGACAAAATTGGCCGAGATGGAGCCGGTTTGCACCAGGAAGGTGTCAACAACCTGTTCAGCCTTACCCAGGGAAAAGGGGTCCAATTGAAGCAGGTAGCCGTCAAAAGAGAACTCCCGCTGCACCAGTTCGAGCCTGATAGCGCCGGATTGCGTGACTGGCGCGGTGGTATCTGCGTTTGCCAGGTCCAGCGTGCCCTCCCATACCCCCTGAACCCTGCCTTCGCCCGGACCAAAAGGAATCACCTTATCTCCGCAGCCGGAAACCGCGAGCAGGCACGCCAGGACCATAAGGCCGGCCGGAAACCAGGCCACCGGCCGGTAATATTTTTTCAGACGGTCGATTCCCATCTGATATACCTTAGAAGTTGAGGTTCATTCCTGCGTTCAGCTGCAAGGCCCCGGCGGTTTTCAACGTTCGTTCGGGTCCGAGATCAGACACGTTGGGATAGATCAGCTGGAGCATCTCGCTGCGCAGCGAGATATCCGGTGTCACCTGGAAGTTGAACCCGCCTCCCAAATGGAGCGAGGCGTAGCGTGTGCTTCCGGTCGAGCGTCCCGAGCCGCCGAAAATCAGCGTGCCCATACCGGCGGACAGGTAAGGTCCGGACATGGATTCCCACAGGTGGTAAAGCGCCTGGATACGGAACTGGGCGGCATTCAGGCTGAGCTCGCTGGAACCATTATTGAATTTCACCGGCAGGTAGCTTCCCAGAACCTCGACGGCCAGGCGCTCGGTCATCCGGCATCCCGCCCGCATGCCGGTCACCGGACCCGGGTTGAGAGCGAAACGCCGGGAGAACATCTGGTAGCCGACATAAGGAGCCAGGTAAATTATCCGTTCGCCGAAAAGCGGGAAGCTCTCCTCGAAAGTCGGCAGATGAAAAGCCGCAGCCAGGTAGCACAGGTGCATCAAGCGGTTGTTCTCGACCAGTACCGCGTGGCCCTGATAGCCGAACTTAACCGCCAGGTCGGGTGTGAGAAAGAGCTTGCAGCCCACGCCTAAAGTCAGGTCAAAAGCGGTGTACGAGGAGTCGCCGGTCTGGGTGTGAACTCCTCCGCCGCCCAGTTCGGCATACGGTACCGCCAGGCGGCCCGGTTTATAGCTGTAAACCAGGCTGCCGGTGATAAAATAACGATTGAAGTCTCCAAGCAAGGAACCCGGAACCTGAGGATCGAGCCTGCTGAACGAGACCTGTGCCCGGTAGGCGAAAGCCGGGGTGAAATTACGGGCTACTCCCAGGCCGGCCAGCGGCATGGCATCGCCATCGTAAACCAGAACACCGAAAAGCGGTGAAAACTCGAACCGCCGGGGATAATCCTCCGGCTGGGTGAGAACACTCTCCTGGGTCCCCTGCAGTTTTCTTACCCGTTGTTTTGCCTGCACGGCCGAATCCACCGCCGCAGCCGAATCCGCCCCGGGCATCTCCTGGAGGCCTATAAGGTTCATAAGGCTGTCGCGAACGTTTTCCTGTTCGGCAACGAGTTTTCCGGACTGCCGGGCGCTGTCATCCAGGGCGGATATCTGCCCTTCCTGCATATCAATCACTTCTTTCAGGCTGTCGCCCTGTTCATCGGTAAGCGGCAGGTTATCCGCGTCGAAGAGTCCCACCAGGTCTTCGCGTATCCAGCCGATACGGCCGTCGGGAATCAACACGCGCAGCCAGTTGCGATACTTGCGTTCGGCGCGCAGTCTGTCGCCCTTGTACAGGGTGGTCAGATTCTCGTAACCGATACCCGGCCCCTTACGGATGTTGGCGAAACGGTTGGTTACCATCATTTCCGCGGGAAGCTGCAGCTGCTGGGCGGGCAGGGAAACTGCGAAACAAACCATGACCAGAGCTAAACTGTAAAAAGTGCGCCGGATTAAGCCTGTTTTTCTTTGCATTGCCTTACCTGCATGGATTGTGGCAAGTTAGTTAAGATTAGTTGATTACTAAAGTTTAGATCGGTACAGGTGCGCTTTAGCTTTATTTTTTCCTGCTTTTCCGGGGCTTGAGATATTCGAAGAGAGCCTGGAGGGTTTCGATACCTTTTTCTCCGGCTCGCTCGACCAGTTTGAGCAGGATCTCGGCGGTCACCCTGGCGTCTCCCAGTGCCCGGTGCCTGCTGCTGCCGAAATCCAGGTTGAAAAAACAAGCCAGGTCATCCAGGGTGCGGTGAGAAAGCTCCGGGCAGAATTTTTTGGCCATCACCCTGGTGCACAGCCTCCGGTTCAGCAGCTTTCGCCCTCTGGCAAGAGCGAGCTCGCTCTGGATGAAACGCCAGTCGAAAGGGGCGTTATGGGCCACGAACACTGCATCATCCAGGAAGTCGAGGAAACTGTCCGCCACCTGCTTAAAAGCCGGTGCATCCGCCACCATTTGGTAAGTAATCCCGGTAAGACCGGTAATCGGCCCGGGAACCGGACGGCCGGGGTTGATAAGAGATGTGAATTCATCCACAATAGCGCAGTTGTCGACCCTTACCGCCGCCAGCTCGATTATCCGGTCGGCGGGGGGGCAGAAACCGGTGGTCTCGACATCCACAATCACGAATGCCGCCCGTTTCAACGGCACCTGTTTCTCCGCAGCCTGGGCCAGAACCCAGGTGCCTTCCGGCAGGCGATTAAAGCGCGGGTCATCGGCAAGAAAAGTCCCCGCCAGATGCTCGGCCATCTCGGGAGAAAGAGTTTGAATTGCCAGCACCTGCCTGCAGATCTCGAGACTTGTCAACCCGGCGCCATGTTCCAGCAGTTCCAGAACTGTATCTGCACTAAGGAGTTTCGGTACATCGGTCATAATTTAAAACTAACCGTTCTCCGGCGGCTTGTAAAGTAAAGCCATTGCAGACAGACGGCCACATCCCCTCTCGTGACACATTCGCTAACGAGCCCCGCCCTGTGCGGCAAATGAATATTCCCTGCTAAAAGTATGCCGTATTTTTTGACGCGTGATGAAAACGGTTGACCGGTTATTTTTGCTTCCAACGACAGCAATCAACGCCCGGCATGATGATTGAGGCCAAAGCGCGGCCGGCAATCGAAGTGGAGATGCCGTAACCGCCGGGAACGTTCAGGTATCGGCAGCGTTCTTCGTCCAGCAGTAGCATGTAGTATTTCCGGATTGCCCGCGCAATTCGTGGGTCGCGCTCGATGTCGCAGTAATACCACAGCAGTAAGTTGACCACGCCATGGCTGCGCTGCCGGTCAAGCAAATCGGTCCTGGCCACCTCGCCCCTCTTACCCCAACTGCCGTCGTAGTTCTGCGTGTGCAGGAGCCACTCGACATGGGGTTTAACGCGCTCTGCCAGACCTCGGCGGAAAACCTCGTCGTCGATGTAGGTCCAGGCTGCAATGAAACCTTCCCCCGCATAGGTGGAGGTATCATAGGGCCATTTCTGCCAGCACCATTTTTCCTCCCGGTCCGGGTTCCAGTCATCGATGTAGTAAGGAATTTGGCCGCTGGGGGACATGGTGTCCAAAAGCCATTCACAGGCCTTGACGGCTATCTGCTTGTGACTTTCATTGCCGGTCAAGTAATACATAGCCGCGAAGATCTGGGCACCGGTGAGCGCGGTGGAGATAGTGTAGGGCTTGTTATATTCCTCGGTGATCTTGCCGTCTTTGTCAAGGTGATAGCCGACACCGACACTGCCGTCCTGGTGCACGAACGGCCTTCCCTGGCTGTCGCCTTTGACAAGCAGAAGGTCGACATATCGCTGGAGGGCCGTGTCGATTTGTTTTCGCTCGACCACGGTAGCATACTTGTAGAAATTGATCAACTGTCCAAGTGCGCTTCCTGTATCGGCAAAATAAATGGCGCCGTAGCCGGTGCCCCAGTAACCTTCGGGCCTCTGGGCGCCGAGAAGCTTACCGCAGGACTTGCGTACCAGATCAAGATAGCGCTGCTCGCCTGTAATCTCATAAAGGCCCAGCAGAGTGCGCATGTAGTAGCCCTCGACGAAAATCGCGCCGTGATAAGTTACGCTTGCCGGGTAGGCTATTGCCCATTCGGCAATGCCCTGCAGACGGTCAAGCAGGGGCTTGGTGCCGACACAGACAGGAAATGTTTGTTGCATCATCAACAGGCTATCGGAGGTCTCGGCACCGCCCAGCAGAAGTTTTCCAATCCCCTGGTTCGGACCGAGCTGGACGGGCGCAAACTGCCATGCAAGGCCGTCATCGTTCCATGCCCCGTCTTGCAGGAACATTGCCGGTGAGCCCGGAATTGTAAGCTCACCTGAGAGCTTGCTGCTCACATCCATCTTTTCAAGGAATCGCACCGAGACTACGACAGGCTTGCCCGGCTCAGGGATGATCTCCATACCGAAGTCCAGATAATTGATGCACTGCGGCGAAGCGATGGTACCTCTGCGGGGGATCTGCATTTCCGAATCGCCACCACGTATTTCGGCCGGCAGCGGGTTAAGTGTTATAGCTGCTGCAATCAGGCCAAGAGCAAGCAAATGTCTTGCAGGTTTCATCTTTATCTTCTCCTGATTTCTTACCGGGAGACCTAGTGCTGTTTCCGGGTGGAATTGTCGGTCAGGCCAGAGGCTGCAAGCGCGCAAAATCCAACCTGCCGAGTATAGTTTAAAATCTATAGTTTATACCAGGGTTGAAACCCTGGGATTGCGATCCTCCAGCCTTTGAGATTAAGCCTGCAGCCTAAAGCGTCTACCATGTAAATCAAATTTGAATTTGTACTGGATTTCTACTGTTATAAACCGGCAAAAAGGGACACCTTATATGGTGAATGCCGGTTTAATACTTCGTCGGGTACGCAAAGATACCTGAGGGTTCATGCATAATCCGGTTCATTCCGGACTATTATCCTGTTTTTCAACCTCGGTGGGCCGCTCTTTTGGCGAGAAAAGCGCCCGCCATTCCTGGAGAATCAGCATCACAAAGGTGCGCCAGAGGATTTCAACTTCCAGGGCGGGCGAGTAGTGACGGATGTAATAGAGGTCGTAGCGCACCTTTTGTTCTACGCTCATCCCCTGACGGTCGGTAACCTGGGCCAGGCCGGTCAGGCCGGGTCGCACGGCCAGCCTTCCACGGTAGAGCTGCGGGTAGGAATCGAAGAAAAAAGCCCGCTCGGGCCTCGGGCCGACCAGGGACATCCGGCCTGTCAGCACGTTCCAGAACTGGGGCAGCTCATCGAGGCCGGTGCGCCGGATAAAATGACCTATTCCCGGCACTATGCGCTTATCATCGTTCTCTGCCCAGACCGGGCCGGTGGAGCTTTCAGCCTCGTGGATCATCGAGCGGAATTTATAGAGAGTGAACGGCACCCCGTTCTTGCCCACCCGCTCCTGGCGGTAGAAAATCGGTCCCGGGCTCGAACAGCGGATGGCCAGGGCCACCACCAGCATCAGCGGAGAAGCCGCCACCAGCACCAGTATCGAGACCAGGATGTCGAGCGAGCGCTTGACCAGGGCCTGGAAGCTGTTGATAGGCTCGCTCAGAAGATACAATTCAGCGGCCGCATCTATGCCGTCATGCCGCAGCGG
>CAZSTM010000046.1:0-13924 GCA_964609635.1 uncultured Gemmatimonadales bacterium | reverse complement strand
GCACGGCAGCATGTGCCTGCCGATCAACTGGACCGGCACCGGGGCCGAGTATTTCGTGCATTCCGCCAATGTTGCCGAGGGCGGCATGTTCGACGGCTGGGGCAGGCCGGTGGTGGCTTTCCCGGATGACGGGCACCCGGACATGTGCAATGCCGTGCTGGATATCACCGGCGACTGCCGGGACGAGGTGGTGGTCTGGGACCCTCATGAAATCTGGGTCTACACCCAGGATGACAACCCTAAACGCGGAAAGCTCTACAAGCCGCGGCGCAATCCCCTGTATAATTACTCCAATTACCAGTCCACGGTATCCCTGCCGGGATGGTCGGAGTAGGGAATTTGATATCGGAGGTGAAAATTGAAAGGCACACCCCTTGAAATTATCAAGACTTTTCTGCAGCACGGCAAAGTTACCATACACCCTTCCGGGGACCAAAGCGGCCGATATACCATTGAGCTCGAGCTAAAAAGCGGGGAAGTGTTTCAGGCGCGCAGCGATTCCATCGAAAAAACCGTCGAGAAGATGCTCGAGGTGCTGGATGAGCATATCCGGAAACAAAGTAAAGAAAAGAACTAACTGATCAGGCACAAAGGCACAAAGGCACAAAGTTATATAGTTATATAGATTTCTAGGTTAAGACTTTGTGACTCTGTCTTAACTTACTTTATCCCGGCTTAATAATTCTGACTCCTGACTCCTTAATTCTAGCCAAAGATATTTGAATTTTCTTTCAGTTCTCACCACTAAGTCACCAAGACACAAAGAATAATGTCAATTTTTCTTTGTGTTCTTGTTGGTTGAATCCGATAATTATAAATCCTTGGTGCCTTGGTGTCTTTGTGGTTAAAAAAGAAAGACCTAAAAAATGTGATAGATAATCTCTCAGACTGAAATGTGTAAGAATTTAACACCTGAGTAGTTACCAAAAGCAATAATTGAAAACAAGGCGGCAAACATGAACATCTGTCCTTACTGCGGCGAAAGCCTGGATAAGGAGCACCCCCTGGTTGGCTATATCGGAGACAGCGCTCAGGGAACCTCGGTTCGGGAGTGCAAGGAAACCGGTCAGCGGTTTAAAACGGAGCTCAGTGGCAAGGCTGCCCGAGAGGCAAAAGAGGAATACGATGAAAGTCGCCCGGACAGCGGCGAAGACGTTATTCCGGAAGAAAAAGGAAAAGGACTGTGGAGAAAATTACTCGAAATAATAATTAGAATTTAACGAGGATCACACCCATGATTTCTGTCAAGGAGTTAACCAAAACGTTCAAGTTATCCAGGCAGCAGAGACGCGAGATGGGTGACGGTGCGAAAGGCTCGACTATTGATGCGGTCAGTCAGATCAGTTTCGAGTGCCGTCCGGGCAGGATTTTCGCCCTGTTAGGGCCCAACGGTGCGGGAAAGACCACCACGCTGCGCATGATCGCCACCATGCTCAAGCCTACCTCCGGCACGATCACTGTCTCGGGATATGACACGGTCAGGCAAGCCGGTGAGGTCCGCCGCCGGCTGGGGTTCCTCACCGGGGACACCGGGCTGTACCACAGGCTCACAGCCAAAGAGGTGGTGAAATATTTCGCGGACCTTAACGGTCTGGACAAGGAAACTTTCCAGCGCCGCAGCGAGGAGTTGTTCACTGTGCTGGACATGCATGATTTTGCCGGCCGGCGGATCGGGAAGCTTTCCTCGGGGATGCGCCAGAAGGTGTCGATTGCCCGCACCATGATTCACGACCCGGAAGAGCTGGTATTCGATGAGCCTACTCATGGACTGGATGTGGTCACCTCACGCAATATTATCCAAATGATCAGGGACTGCAGAAATCAAGGAAAGACCGTCATTTTTTCCACGCACCGCATGGGCGAGGTGAGCCTGCTTGCCGATGATCTGGCAATCATCCACAAGGGCCGCTTGTGCTTCAACGACACCCATGAGGCCTTTTTGAACCAGATGCAGGCCAGGTCCGTGGAAGACGAATTCATTCGTCTGGTGGAGGGCGACCGATCATGAAGACGATTATCACCATCTTTAAAAAAGAAATGCTCGACACGCTTCGTGACCGCCGCACCCTGATCATGATGGTGGTCATTCCGGTCATGCTCTTCCCGGTGATGATGGGCATAATTATCAAAGTCCAGACCAGGCAGTTCAAGAAAGCCGCGGAGAAAACCTTGAGGGTCGCCCTGGCGACCTATGGGAATGCGGAGGAATTCAGGGATTCCTTGCTGGCCAGACAAGACCTCGAGGTCAGGGAAAATATCGAGACGGAAGAGGTTGAAAGGCTTATCCGGCAGGACAGCCTGGATGCGGCTTTTCTTTTCAGCCGGGATTTTGATTCGCAGGTGGCCGGGATGAAACAAGGGATAGTCGAGTTCTACTTTAAATCGACGGAGGACCAGAATATATCAAGGTCGCGTCTTCGCCGCCTGGTCAACAGTTTTGAAAAACGGCTGGTTACGGATAGATTCACCCAATTAGAGCTGGATGAAAAAATAGTCGATGCAGTTCGCATCCAAGAGCACGACATTGCCACGATAAAAGAAGTCGCCGGGAAAACTATTGGAGGGTTCCTGCCGTATATTTTTGTCATCTTCTGTTTTATGGGCGGCTTGTATCCCGCCATCGATCTGGCGGCGGGAGAAAAAGAACGTGGCACACTCGAAACTCTGCTGAGCTCGCCGGCAAGCCGGTTCCAGATAGTAATCGGCAAATTCAGCGTGGTGGTGCTGGCAGGGCTTTTCTCCGCAGCTATTTCGATCGTGGGATTATTTATCGCAGTAATGCAATTCAAGGCGGTCGGGCTTCCACAGGAAATAAACGAGATAGTATCGGCCATTCTGGACCCTGTAGTTATCGCCTTGATGTTTTCACTGCTGCTTCCTTTATCCATGTTTTTTGCAGCCGTGATGCTTTCCCTGTCTATTTTCGCCAAATCGTTCAAAGAGGCTCAAAGTCTGATTACTCCGCTGAACATTGTGGTTATCGTGCCCGTTTTAATCGGATTGCTTCCCGGTATCGAGCTGGATGCCAAAACCGCGCTGATTCCGATACTGAACGTTTCCCTGGCTACCAAAGAGATCATTGCCGGGACTATACGGCCGGTTTTTCTGGCGGAAGCATACATCTCGTCTATCATCCTGGCGGGTCTAAGCTTGTACGGCTGCACCAAATGGTTCGAACGCGAAAACACCTTGTTCCGCGGATAGTTGCCGGCCGTGTCGAAAAATTATGCGAAATGCCGGGTGTTCTGATCCAAATGTCCAGTTTGCTTGCCGGTTGATCCAAATCACCTGTCTGGGCATTTATCTGCTTCCTGGAACTGTTCGAGGCTTTGTATCGCGACTGCCTGAGCGCTCCCCTTAGAGCAACCATCCGCCGGCCTGCCAATATGGAGCGGAAGATTATCTGCCCCGCGCCGAAAAAATACTTTGCAACAACAACGCCGCCTTTGTAGATTATTGCCTTTTGAGCGGGGTGAAAGATTAAGAATATCAAAATTTCCAAGTTGACCGGGAGACCAAATCAATGAATTTGAACGCTCTGGATTTTACGGTAATCGGCTGTTATTTCATCATGGTGATAGGTATCGGGATCTATTTCAGCAAGCGGGCCGGCAGAAGCATGGAGGATTTTTTCCTCAGCGGCCGCAAGCTGCCCTGGTGGGTGGCCGGTACCTCTATCGCGGCCACCGGATTCGCCGCCGATACTCCTTTTATGGTCACCGAGCTGGTCAGGCGCAACGGGATAGCCGGCAACTGGTTCCTCTGGTGTTTCGCCATGAGCAACCTCTGCGCCACCTTTTTGTTCTTCCGCTTCTGGCGCAGGGCCAAAATCCTCACCGAGCTCGAGATTATCGAAGAGCGCTACGAGGGCCGCTCCGCCGGTTTCCTGCGGGGCTTCCAGAGCATATTCTACGGTATAGCTTTCAGCGCGCTCAATATCGGCTTCATCATGCTCGCCATGCAGTCTTTTATCACCGTGCTGCTGGGCTGGAACGAATACCTCTCCCTGGCGGTGCTTCTCGGGGTGACCATGATCTATGCCCTGGCCGCAGGACTCTGGGGTGTGGTGGCCAATGAGGTGGTTCAGTTCTGCATCGCCTTTTTCGGCTCGGTTTTCATGGCTGTCATTGCAGTGGGTGCGGTAGGAGGACTTTCCGGGATCGAGGTCAGGCTGACCGAGGTGTTCGGCAGCTCCACCGCCCAGGGCCTGTTGAGCTTCGTACCGACCGAAGAGGCGGCCAAGCCTTTTGTAAAAGCCGGGAACGAGTTCACCTGGAGCCTTTTTTTCGTATACATCCTGGCACTCTGGTGGATCGGGGAAAAATCCGACGGTAACGGCATGTTCGTTCAGCGCATCATGGCCACCAAGAACGACCGCCACGCTTTCTTTGCGGGCGTGTGGTTCAACATCGTTTATTACGGTTTCCTGATGTGGCCCTGGATTCTGGTGGCCCTGATCAGTATGGCGGATTTCCCCGAGCTCACCGACCACAAGCTGGCCTACCCCATGATGATCCAGAAATATCTGCCTGCGGGCATGAGAGGAATAATGTTCGCCGCTTTCCTGGCCGCTTTCATGTCCTCGGTGGATGCCTTGATCAACTGGGGCTCCAGCTACATGATCAACGACTTCTACAAGCGTTTTGTCAAGCCCGGAGCTTCCCAGAGACACTATATCTGGGTCGCGCGCGGCGCCATGTTCGTGGTGCTCGCCGGCGGGATCGGTGTCTGGTCCATGACCGATTCCCTGGCCGATGCCTGGAAGTTCATGGCTGAGCTTTTCTCGGGGCTCGGCGCAGTCTGGATCATCCGCTGGTTCTGGTGGCGGGTGAACGCCTGGGCGGAAATGACGGCCTACATCCTTTCGGTGCTGGGCTGCGTGACTATCAACGTGCTCGAAATGTACGGGATAGTTTTCCCCGAGGCGCAGCGCTATATCATGATCTGTGCTTTCAGCGTGACGGGCTGGGTCTCGGTGGCTTTTCTGACCAACCCTGTATCCGATGAAAAGCTGAAAAGCTTCGTGATGAAAGTTAATCCCGGAGGCCTGTTCTGGCGGCGTATCACCAGACAGGTGGACCCCGAAAAACTGCCTGCCGGTCCGCCCCTTGCCTTTAACATAATCTCTTTCGTTCTTGGTGCGGTGGGCCTTTTCTCGTTCGTTTTCGGCCTGGGGTTCATACTGTTCGCCTCTCCTGTCAAGGGCCTCCTGTTGTTCGCCCTTGCAGCAGTGTGCGGGGTGATCATCTACCGCCTCGAACAGTTCCGTCATGAAGCCGAACAGGGCGCTTAGTGTTGTAGTTGAAAAGTTCGATCACCTGTTTTTTCCGGAAACGCTGCGCGAGCCCCTAGGAGCGACCGATCGGTCGCCCGAAAAGAGCTAAGTCAAAGGGGGTGGGGCAATGAACCGGGCAAGGCGGATTCGGGTGTCGGTGGCTCCCATCTGGTTTTCGGTTCCGCTCTCACCATGTAGAGCAGCGGGGGAATCTGCAGGAGATTTGGATTGCCGCTTTCACGGATAAAGGAAAATTATCGGATGAAGAAACTGGGTTTGATCACCATAATCTTTATTTTTATCTGGTCTTCCGGCTCGGCAGCCCTGGCCCTGGACCTGAGAGTGCTGGAGCGCAGCAATATCGAGCGTATCAGCGAACCGGTGACCACCGGCGTGCCTCTGCCCGAGGGCTGGGCCGGCTCGGCGGAGGAGTTGGTGCTGAGCCTCGGCGGCGAGCCGCTGCCTGCCGAGTTCAGGCCGGTGGATTACTGGCCGGACGGCTCGTTGCGCTGGGTGCACCTGGACTTCCAGGTCTCGGTAGCAGCAGGAGCCTCGCTCGATCTTTCGCTGGACCGGGGCACACCGCCTGCGGTCGATTCCAGGCTCGAGGTGGCCGAAACCGAAGGAGGGCTTACGGTTACCACCGGAAAGGTCCGGGTGGAAGTTCTAGGCCCCGGTTTCAATGTTTTCAACAGAGTCTGGCTGGCCGGGACTCAAGGCGACTATGCGAACCGGCTGGTGGATTTTCACGGGCGCGGTCTTGTCCTCCTGGCCGGTGGTGCCGAGTACCTGGGCTCGAACGACCAGGAGGCGCAGCTTGCCCTCGAGAGCCGGGGTCCCATGCGGGTGGTGCTGCGGGCGGAGGGAGACCTGAAAGACTCGGCCGGCACAGAGAGCTTCCACTACATCTGCCGCCTTTATTTTTACAACAACTCCCCGGTAGTGCGCCTGGCCTTTACTTTCGAAAACCGCGGGCCGTACCTGGAGGGCAGGGAAGACAAGATAACGGTGGACGGGCTGCATCTGGAGCTGCCGCTGACCGGAGAGCAGTACAGTTATTACGTGGGTTATCCCAACAGCGTCGAAAGCGGGACCCTGGCTGCCGGCGCCGAAACCTACGTTTCGGTTCCCAATTCCGGACAGTTCAAGCATGCTCTCAACGGTACAGAGAACACTATCGGCAATCCCAAAAGCGAAAAACCCGACCATATCGGCTGGATAGGCCTGCAGAGCTCGGGAAATGCACAGGGGGAGGGGATCCTCGGCGTGGGCCTGCGCTATTTCTGGCAGATGCACCCGAGCAGCCTGGAGGTTTCGGCCGACGGCGGAATGATAAAAGTGGGCATGATCCCGGCACGCTTGAACCAGCCGCTCGACATATATTCCGGCGTGGCCCGCACCCACTACCTTCGCTTCGCTTTCCTGGAGATCAAAGACGCCGACCAGCTCGGCCCCATGGTCGCCGCCTGCCAGAAACCCCTGCTGGCGGTTGCCTCTCCCGAATATTACTGCCGCACAAGCAAGGCTTTCGGAAAGCTGCTCGAGCGCAACGATGCCCTTTATCCTCCCGATCACCGGGAGGAGGTCCGAAGGGTCGAGAGTGAGCTGGACCTGGGCCTGGAGGACATGCTCAGGAAAGTCGACAGCCGCACCAAAAACAACGTGACCTGGGAAGGCTACGGTTTTTTGAACTGGGGGGACGGGATGCATTACGCCTGGGAGTCAGGAGTGCACGATCCGCTTAATATCGCCTGGAACCACCACTATTACGACCTGCCGTTCATGAGCTGCCTCGAATTCGTGCGCACCGAGGACTACCGCTGGCTGGATTACTTTATCTCCCGGGCCTATCACCTGATGGACGTGCATGTTACCCATTTTGCGCCGGGCGCCAGGCTCAACGGGGCCAACCGCTACTGCCCGCCGACCGACCATGTGCGGGTGGACCCCACCAGCGATGAGGATTTCACCACCGCCAGGGTTTTTATTTCCCCCTATACCAACCACCACAAAACCCAGGGCCTTTTCTCGGCCTATTACTTTACCGGCGATGAACGGACCCTGGAGGTGGCTTACAAGGCTGCGGATTTCGCCGACTCTTTCGGCGGATACAGCGACTGGAAGCAGCCGCGCGGAGCCGCCTTCCAGGTCCTGACCCTGATGGCCGCCTACCGGATCAGCGGTGACCGGAAATACCTGAGCACCGCCCGCGAAACATTCCAGCTCCACTGGGACTACTTCTCCAACAACAGCATTAAGTTTTTCGATGGGTATTTCCAGGTGGGTTTCATGCTCGAAGCTTTTATCGACTATTATGAGATCGCTGGAGACGACCGGGTGGTAGATTGGATGAAGCAGGCGGTGGACTTTATGGTCGCCAACAAACCGGAGGAAGTTAACTCTAACATGGCCCTGGGAATCGGTTTCCTGGCGGCCGAGCTCGAAGACCCTGGTTATACCGAGATTCAGAAGGAATACCTCGCTGACTGGAGTGGGAGCTGGTCAAACGCTTTCAAGGATTTCGCCAATCACGGCCGCAGCGTGGCCCGCTCTTTGTATTACCTGTCGTACGAAGGCCTGGGCGTACAACCGCCCGCGCCGCCTGAAAAGGGGGATTTCAACGGAGACGGCCTGCTGGGAGTGGGCGATGTGATCGCCCTGATCCTGAAAGCTCTGGCCGACCGCACCGACCCTGAAGTGGATTTCAACGGGGACGGCAGGTATTCGATCGCCGATGCTCTCTCTCTTTTGATCTACATCCGGGACCAGCAAAGCGGCGCGGCACTGGCCTCTCAACCCGGCAAGCCGCCGGCACTGCTCAGACTCACTTCCATACAGCGTCAGGCGCTGATAGGTGAGCTGAACAAGCTCGAGCTGACTGATGCCCAATGGGAAGAGATACACCACCTGCTGGGCGCCCGGAATCTCCCCCGCGCTTATTCCCTGGGACAGAACCGGCCCAACCCGTTCAATCCATCGACTGATATTAGCTATGAAATCCCCGAAGGCCCTGCCGTGCAGGCGGTAATAGAAGTCTTCAACCTGCGGGGAGTGCCGGTCAAAACCCTGGTCGATGAGCTGAAAGAGCCCGGATACTACAGCACCCGCTGGGACGGCCGCGATGAACGAGGCCGGGAGCTTCCCAGCGGTGTATATTTCTATCGCCTGAGATCGGGGGATTTCAGCCGGATGCGAAAAATGGTTCTGCTGAAGTAATCACTAGCAGGCGGGGTGTGTAAATCTATACCAATCCACAAATTTAGCAGGCGTAGGGGCGAGGCCTGCCTCGCCCGGCGCGGGCGACCGATCGATCGCCCCTACGGGATCTCTCAGCGCGACAGCACTAAGATATTATTTTTCAAATTTGTTTCAAAATTACCAATGTATTATTCTTTAATTCTCAAAAGGAAATTGTGAAAAATTCAACACTCTTATGAGAATACGTTTTGTTGCTGTAAATATGTCATCCTGAAAAAGGAATTTCGCCGATGAAAAGGGTTTTATTTCTGCTGGCATTTTTAGGTTTATCCACGGTGGGGTCCGCTCTTGCAGTGGAAGTTTTCCAGGGGCACCCGCGGCTGTTTTTCCGCGACAGCACCTGGGGCGAGCGGTCTATCACCACGGATCAGCTTAGCGTACGCGCCCGGGATGACCGTTACCAGGCCTATGTCAACCGCTTGACCTACAGTGCCGCCAATTATGCTCTGAGCGCCCTGCTTCTCGATAACACCGATGCCGCGCAACAGTGCACCCTGATGCTCAAGAGCGATTTCGACTTCGACAGCACAACCACGGATGGTGAGCTGGTAATGTGGGACGCCATGGCCTTTGACTGGATATATAACCACCCGATTTTCGCCGATTCGGCTCTCAGAACGCAGGTTATCGATAAACTGATTGCCGGCGCCAGGCACTGCAGGGACCAGTATATCGGCCAGGGGCCCCATATCTTCCATACCCGGATGTACGCTTTCGCGCTCGGAGCGGCGGTGGCCGGCCTGGCGCTGCAAGGCCACCACCCGGAGGCGGACTTATATATCGACTGGGCTTATGATATTTTCACCACCCGCCTTTTCCCGGCCCGCCGGCTCCAGGACGGCACGGTGCACAACAGCCTGGCCTACGGCCGCAAGTATGTCATGTGGCACGTGGGGCATTTCATGAGCGCCTGGTACTCCGCCACCGGCGAGGACCTGTGGAAAACGGTGCGCCAGGAACAGGATGACTGGGCCTGGAAAGAGGCCTTGTTTCTCATCTACGGCCGTCAGCCGGACGGCCTGTTCGTGCGCTACGGAGACAATTTCCGCCGCACCAGCGAGCGGTTTACTTTCAAAGTCATCGGCGAGCGCGCCTTTGCCTACGGCGAGCCTATGGGGATCGAGTACCTTAACTTCCTTTTTGAAACCCAGGCGCAGATGCCCGACTCGCGGGTAGTTGAGGAGGGCAACGCCTACAACGTGCTGCTCTGGTGGGATGCCGATGCCCAGGGAGTAAGCCATACCATCCTGCCCACCCGGAAGCTTTTCAGCCCCGAGGGCACCGGCATGGCCCTCTGGCGCACCGGCTGGGAAGAGAACGGTCGCGATACTTATATCTTTTTCAAATGCGGTGACTATTTCGGCGACCACGGTCATTTCGACCAGGGCCACCTGGAGGTCTTCCGCGGAGCTCCGCTGCTGATCGAGGGCGGGGCCTACGAGGGAGGGTATAGCGGCAGCCACCGTCTGAACTACTGGCGCAAGACCATTGCGCATAACAGTATCCTGGCGGTCGATCCCTCTGTGGGCACCGACGAGGGCGGCCAGCGGATATATATTAACCAGAGCGAATCCAACATCGAGGACTACCTGAAGGATGAAGGCAGCGAGACCGGGGACATAATCGATTACCGGGATGAAGGCGACTGGGCCTACCTGGCAGGGGATTTCTCCGCGGCTTACGATCCGCAGCGCCTGGACCGGGCAATCAGGGAGCTGGCCTGGCTCGGCGAGCGCTACCTGGTGGTGGTGGATAATGTCTCCCTGGCCGACGGCGATCTTCTCCCCAAGGTGCTCTGGCATTACACGGTCAGGCCGGTGATCGAGGGCAACCGTTTCACGGTCTCCGACGGCGGGGGCAGGGCGGCGGTTACCGTGCTCTGTCCGGCGGATGCTGTCCTGGATACGGTACGCGCCTACCAGGTGGGAACCGCCTATTATCCTCCGCCGTCCCCGGACCCCTCCTGGGGGATCGGCCGGGTGGAGGTAACCGTGCCGGCGACCGGCGGACACGACTACCTGTTCGTGCAGGTGATCGACGTGGCGGATGAGGGGACATCGGCTTCGGAGGTCTCGCTCGAGGTGGATGAGGCCACCGGAAACCTGAATGTAAAGCTGCCTGTCGGGGTGCTGACTCTCGGCGGGGACCCGGAGGCGCGCAGTGTGGTGGACTTTGTCGCCGGGGAGTCGGACCCGGGGGATATCGACGGGGACGGTCAACTGGGGGTAGGGGATGTGATCGCCCTGATCCTGAAAGCCCTGGCCGACCGCAATGATCCGGAAGTGGATTTCAACGGGGACGGTAAGTACTCGATCGCCGATGCACTCTCCCTGCTGCTCTACATCCGCGACCAGAGCGGCGGCGCAGCTCTGGCCTCTGTCGATATGGGGCAGATCGAGCCTCTGGGGCTCACTTCCGGTCAGCGGGAGTTAGTGCTGGGTGAGCTGAAAAAGATCGAGCTTACCGATGAGGAATGGAAACAGGCCAACGTTCTGCTTGGCACTGCCGAGCTTCCCGGTGCTTTCTCTCTGGCCCAGAATTATCCCAATCCGTTCAACCCGTCCACAGTTATACTTTTTACCGTCGGACCGGGAGAAACAGTCCGGGTAACCCTGGAGGTTTTCAATCTGGCGGGGAAGCTGGTGCGCACCCTGGCGGATGACCGGCGCGAGGCGGGGACCTACCAACTCTGGTGGGACGGCAGGGACTCTCAGGGCCGTGATGTGCCCTCCGGGGTCTATTTCTACCGTCTGTGGGCCGGAGAATTCACCGCCATGAAAAAAATGGTGCTCCTGCGCTGATTAATTATCCGTAGATTTCGCAGATTACGCAAAGTAAATCCCCTCTTGAGAGGGGTGCCCGCGCCAGCGGGCGGGGTGTGTAAACCCTCTTGAGAGGGGTGCCCGCGCCAGCGGGCGGGGTGTGTAATTGTCAACTCAGGGCCATAGGGCAAAGCCTGCCGGTGAACCGAACTACCTACTGGCTTTCAACGGCTTTATTCTTTTAAAAACAATAAATTAACAGGCATCCCCTAAAGTTATTCTTTAAGGATAATTATTTGTCGGAGGTCGGTTCTGTCCGGCTTAAGTGCTCTTTCAGGCGGGCGAATTCCTCCTCGAAATTTGGGGTGAAAATCCCCTTTCCCAGGTCTGCCTCAATCCGTTCGAAAGACCGGAAAGTCCCTGCGGTGATTTCCTTTGGATCGAAGCTTATCGGGCCGTCATACCTGCATAGGTAAGTGGTCACCAGCTCGGTTTCCACCTCGGTCCGCCAGGTATAAGTGTAAAGAAACTCGAAAGGTACGCCCGAGATTCCCAGCTCTTCCCCGGCTTCACGCGCGGCCGCGGCCTCCACCTCCTCACCCCGGTTAACATGCCCGCCCACCGAGGTGTCCCACTTTCCCGGCTGGATGTCCTTGTTTTCCGCTCTTTTCTGCAGGTAAAGCTCGCCCCGGCTGTTTATCACCATTATATGCACGGCGCGGTGGGTGAGCGCAGGGTTGCCGTGCACCCGGCCGCGCGCCGCCTCCCCGGTTTTTTTGCCTTTCTCATCCACTATGTCGAATATCTCATCTATGCTCATGGAGCGTCCTTTTTTATCCGCAGATTACGCAGATCCATGTGTTCATCTTGTGTTGGTATATGACACACCCCGCCCGCTAAAGCGGGCACCCCTCTCAAGAGGGGAATTACACACCCCGTCCGTTTGTGGCGGACACCCCTCTCGAAAAAAGAGAATACAGAATACAAAAGCCGGCATAGAATATCTTTTTGGTGGGGAGGGGATGTCGCCTGTGCGAATCTTCGGTTCTGACTCCTGACTCCTGTCTCCTGACTTCTTAAAAGAAGACACACCCCGCCCGCTAAAGCGGGCACCCCTCTCAAGAGAGGAGATTACTTATATACTCTATATTTCTCCACCATATCCAGAATAAACCTGTGCCTCTGGAGGCTAAGTTCCTCGGGAAACCCGTGCTCCATCATGATATAGCCCCTCCTGCACCTTTTGCCGAGCTCGGCGGCCCGGGCAAACAGAGCCTCGATGTCCGAGTCTTTCTCCAGCAGGTAATAGTCGCTGGGAACGAACCCGCAGAAAACGAAACTGTCGCTGTAGCGCTTTACCAGCTCTTCCAGGTGCGGGTTCTCCTTGGGGTCGAACGGGTTGAGGATGTCCACTTGCGCCTCGATGAGCATGGGAATTATGGCGGCGATGTTGCCGTGGCTGTGCATGTGCACAAAAGCCCCGTGGCTGTGGCAGAGCTCGAACAATCTGCGGTACCAGCCCATGAAGAACTCCTCGAACATCTCCGGGGCGATCAGCATGCCCTCCGGGGTGCCCAGGTCGTCGCAGACCTCGATCAGCTTGACCCCGCGTTTCAGGACTTCCCCGGTGCAGGCCAGGCTCCACTCGGCCAGCCGTCCGGTGAGCCGGTGCACGAATTCGGGGTCCTCTATCAGGGCGATCATCAGTTTCTGGAAATCGAAAAAGTTATTGTGGATGCCGCTGAAAAAGCCCATGATCTTGGCCGCCGGCATGATTCCCCGGCGGGTGAAAGTCGAGGCGTCCGGCTCGAGGTCCTGCCAGCGTTTCGGGTCGTGCGGATCGGGCAGCTGCAGTTTCTCCAGGTCTTCTGGAGAGTCGATCGGCATACTGTGCCCGAAATGAACGGCGTAGGGCCGGTAATGGTAAGCCCTGGTGCCGCCGCCTTCGAAGCGGTAGATTTTCCTTTCGCCTTCATCGTGTTCCAGCCGGCCGATAATCTCGGCAGGGCCGCCGTGGCCGAAAGGCAGCGCCCCGCCCTTGCCGGTCCCCAGGGTGGAGGCGCCCAGGTAATGGGCGTAATTTATCGCCGTTTCTCTGCTGGCCTCGCTTCTCGGCTCGTCCGAGAAAGAAGTCTCCGGCAGGCAGTAGAGGTTTTCATCCACACAATCGGGGGGAAGCAGCTTGTTGCAGGCGAGCCGGTTCCAGTGGCCCATCGGGCAGTAGGGAGAACGTTCGGGCCGTTCCCCGGAGAGAACCGCCAGCATGTCTTGATAACCGCTCATGTGTAAAATCCGTTCATCATTTAGGGATAGGTTGAAACAAATAAACTTTACTCTGTACAGGATAGGCACAGAGGCACAAAGGCACAAAGGGGCATAGGGAAAATGAAAGCATATGAGTTTCTACAGACTGCCTCTCCGAATTGCAAACACATATGGTAATTTCTATTGATTTCGAGAATTTAAAAAAACGGCCATGATGAACTCTATGAAATCACGAGAGAACTTTAACGAATGCATTGTTGTTTGATCAAAAAGTTAGATGATAAACAGTCTCGACACCTTTTTCACTTTATGCCAAAATATTTTTTATAACTTTGTGCCTTTGTGCCTCTGCCACTTTGTGCCT
>CAZSTM010000045.1:0-13957 GCA_964609635.1 uncultured Gemmatimonadales bacterium | reverse complement strand
TGGAAGCTTGGCGAAAAGGCGCCCGTCAACGCGCTGCGGAACGTTTGGCGATCCCGGACATCGGCGGTATGCCGGAAGTCAGGGTCGGTAAGCAGTACTCCCATGACGATTTGCATGTCGAAGAACTCTCATGGCAGTTGCCCTACGGAAGGCCGACACAAGCCATTCTGCTAAAGCCTCTGAATACCAGGGAGCCATTACCCGGGATCCTGGCTTTTCACGACCACGGCGGGAACAAATACTTCGGTAAGCGCAAAATCACCCGTACCGCAAATCAGCTCCACCCTTTGATCGAAGAGCATCAGGAGCACTATTACCAGAATCGACCCTGGGCCAATGAGATAGCTAAACGAGGCTACGTAGTTCTGGTGTCCGATGCATTTCCTTTTGCGAGCCGCCGGGTAATGCTGCAAGATGTACCGCAGCACTTGCGCAAGGGACTGAATGACAATGATCCGGAAAATCCCGACAACATCAAAGCTTATAACCGTTGGGCAGGAGAACACGAGTCGATAATGGCCAAGTCTCTGTTCTGTGCGGGGACCACCTGGCCGGGTGTATTTTTCGCTGAAGACCGGATGGCACTCGATATTTTGTGCGCACGCGAAGACGTAGATGAAAGCCGGATAGGGTGCGGGGGACTTTCGGGGGGAGGAATGCGGACAGTATTCACCGGAGGTCTTGATTCGCGCATAAAATGCGCTGTGTGTGTGGGATTCATGACTACCTGGAAAGACTTTCTGCTGAACAAGTCATTTACCCATACATGGATGACTTATGTTCCGTTGCTGCCCCATGAGCTTGATTTCCCAGAGATTCTGGGTTTGCGCACGCCCCTTCCAACCCTGGTGCAAAATGATATCGATGACTTCCTGTACACCATGCCGGAGATGGAACAGGCGGATAAGATTTTACAGCAGATTTATCAAAAGGCCGGTGCGGCAGACAATTACAAGTGCTCTTATTATCCCGGACCACACAAATTCGATACCCGGATGCAGCTGGAAGCATTCGACTGGTTCGATCGATGGCTGAAGGCCTGAGAGTTCTTGTCTGACGCGGCTTTTCGATAACCTGGAACAAGTTTTACGGGGCACCCTTACAATTTAGCAGTACAATTTAGGTCATAAGCCGGAAGAGATTTAAAAAGCCTCTTCCGGCAATAACGGGAGATTGTCGGATGAAAACAATTCTAACAGTTATGTTCCTCATTCAGGCGGCGTGGCTGGGCTTTTATCCCGTTAATTTGAGAGGGCAAGAATTCACGCCGAATTATGATGAATCCAAAGTACCGAAATACACGCTGCCGGATCCACTTATTTGTTCTGATGGGACTACAGTGACGGATGCTGCGATATGGTCCGAGAAACGACGGCCGGAAATTCTGCAGATTTTTAACGAACAGATGTATGGGAAAGCCCCCGGTCGACCGGAAGAAGTGTTCTACAGGACCATAGAGGAAAGCGATGCTCTGGATGGCCTGGCAAGACGCAAACAGGTCAGCTTGACTTTCCGTCAGGGTCAAAAAGAACTTTCCATTGCTTTGTTACTCTATATCCCGAACGACCGGCCCCATCGAGTCCCTGCCTTCCTGGGATTGAATTTCAGCGGCAATCATTCGATCAGTAACGACCCGGAGATCAGGCTGAACACGAATTGGATGCGACCAAATGAAAAGACCGGCATTGTAGACAACCGTGCCGGCGAGTCATCCCGCGGCACTGCAGCCTCGCGCTGGCCGATAAAAACAATTTTACAGCGTGGATATGCACTGGCCACGGTTTACTACGGCGATATAGATCCTGATTATGACGACGGGTTCCAGAACGGCGTGCACTCGCTGTTCAGTAAAGCTGAACTATCGATACCGGCAGAGGATGAATGGGCAAGCATAAGCGCCTGGGCTTGGGGCTTGAGCCGGATCATGGACTACCTGGAGACCGATGACCAGATTGACCACCGGCGGATTGTGGTGATGGGCCATTCACGGCTTGGGAAAACCGCCCTTTGGGCGGGCGCGCAGGATGAACGGTTCGCAATGGTGATCTCCAACAACTCCGGTTGCGGTGGGGCGGCGCTTTCGAGACGGCGCTACGGTGAGACTGTGGGAGTGATCAATAAATCCTTTCCCCACTGGTTTTGTAAAAACTTCAAGCAGTACAACAATGATGAAGACCGGCTGCCGATGGACCAGCATATGCTGCTGGCCCTTATCGCGCCGCGACCCGTTTATGTTGCCAGTGCCGAGGAGGATCGCTGGGCGGACCCGCGAGGTGAATTCCTGGCCCTCAAACACGCGGCACCGGTCTATCGTCTTCTGGGAATGGATGGCCTGGCCGAGCGCATGCCCGCGGTGAACCAACCGTTAATCGGAAGACTCGGTTATCATATCCGTTCGGGCAAGCATGCGGTCACTGATTACGATTGGGAACAATATCTGAAATGGGCTGATCAGTTCCTTAAAGATCGCTGAACAAAGGAGATAAAAATGTGAAACCGACAGAGTGAACCCAAGAGTAAAACAGGAGTTAACATGAAATCTAATAGAGTGTTGAAAAAAGTCTTCCTGGCTTTTTTCAATTACGGTTTGCACGAAAGGAGAACGTGCAAGCTTTTCAAATTGCTTGATTTAACAATCTGCGCAATTTGGCGGCACATCCCTGTACCATTTAGCAGCGTGTTGAAAAAACACGCTGCTAAATGGTATCTTTTTTTATTTGCTGTATGCTGTTCAACTAGTTTCGCCGGTGATTTCGGCAGCGAACCAATCAAGGTGGGCTGCGCTCAGATCGATGTTACCGATAATGTCCAGGTCAACCTAAAGAAAATCCTTTCTTTCATCGAGAAAGCCGACTCTCAAGGAGTACAGATTCTCTTATTCCCGGAAACGGCATTGTCCGGGTACAGACCCTATCATTTCAAGGAAAAGCCTTTCCCCGAAAGGGAAGTTCTGGAACAAAGCCTGGAGAAAGTCTGCCGCAGGACCGGAGAAAAGGGAATGAACGTAGTACTCGGCACTACTTCATACGAGGACGGAGGTCTTTATAATATAGTTTATTTCATAGATAACCGGGGAGAGATCATTGCCGGCCACGCCAAGACCCATGGTACCGGAGGTAAATATTTTCTTGCCGGCAAAGAGGTTCGTACATTTGAGCTGAACGGAATGAGATTCGGCATGCAGATTTGCTACGATGCCCGGTTCCCCGAAGCCTGGAGAATGCAGGCTCTTGATGGAGCAAAGGTTATCTTTCATGTCTCACATGCTGCCGGAGGAGATGCATGGAAAATACCGGTGTGGGAGGCCCACGTTCGCAGCCGGGCGGCAGAAAACGGCTTTTGGGTGGTAAGTTGTAACACATCCGGCCCGATACAAGCAGGCAAGAGTTATATTGTCGACCCTGACGGGCTGCTTATTGCCGAAAGCAATCAAGAAAAAGAAGAGCTTATCACCGGGGTCATAGACCTTTCCAGGGCTAATTGGGGGAACATAAACAACCGGAGAACAGATATTTACAAATTGCTCCCGGCTGACAATTGAAAACTCTCCTGAGGCGTACCGTAAAGACACGACCCTTCCGGGAAATATCCTGGAAGGGCCGTTTTATTAGAGTAACCTGCTTCTTATTCCACAACCTGCTGGTAATCCCAGCCCTGCTCCCGGCAGAGAACCTTTACATGGTCGTCCCAGGTGGGTTCATCGCCGGACTTCTCGGCAGTAAAACAATCGATCGCCAGATACCGCAGCACATTGCCGCCTTCCGCCTTGATCGTATGAAAGGCCGAGGGCGGAATGCGGACCAGGTCGCCGGGCTTGACCGGATATCTTTCTCCCTCTTCTCCAACGGTCAGGGTTCCCCTGCCCTCCAGCACGTAGAAAAGCTGCTCGGTGTCATCATGCGTATGCAGCGGTGGCGCTTGTCCCGGCTCCAGGACAACCACAAACACCTCGGAAGTATTCGCCTCGGCCCGGTCCATCACCAGGTCGTTGATATGGGTGGGGAATCTGTAGCGCCTGGTGTTTGCGGTATCAAAAACATATTTCATGAGTGCATCCTCCGGTTTTTTGTTTATAAGAGTGGTGTATTACTTTCTTTTAATCCGCTCAGTAGTATATGGTTTCAAAAACACACCCCGCCTGCTGAAGCAGGCACCCTTCTCAAGAGGGGATTTCCACTCCCCTCCCCTTTGTCGGACTGCGATGGCGGGGAGCCGGGGTAAGTTCCCCTCTAAAAAGAGGAGCTCGGGGTGGCTCGTAAGCGAACGCGCCACGAGCGGTGTGTCAGGGGTGTGTAAATTCTTTGCCATTGTAGCTGTTCCTGAAACTAAAGGTCTAAACATTTCTAAAAGTCAACTAAACATCGTTCAATACCGAAAAGGAGCCTTATATTGGAAACAGAGCTCCTATTATTTAAATTTAGCCGGAAAGTACTGTTATCCACAGTCGAACGATCAGCGCAGCAGCCCGGAGAGGGTCTTTATCAGGCCGACAACTCCCATCCAGGCGGCTGAGACAGCAAAAATCAAGGTCGCCGATATGCCGAGATTAAGCCACAGGCCCGCCCGGTGCTCACCCATTAACTTTTTATTGTTTACCAGAACCAGGATAGCCAGAGAGACAATGGGCATCATCGTGGTTTGAAAGGCGGTTACGCCGATCATAATCCATACGGGCTTTCCGCCGAGGATCGGCACCGTAAGGCCTGCCAAAAGCCCGAGACCGGCCAGAATACGGAACATGACGCTTTTGGTGTCCAGCTTTCCGCCGCGGTAGTCGCAGATGAGCCAGGGAAGAACCGGGGCCTGCGGAAAAATGGAGCTCACCCCCGCGCCGATAATACCGATCACAAAAACGCTCATGGCGAACCGGCCGGCTATCGGCTCCAGGGTCTTGACCATATCCACAGCCCGCTCGACCGGTATACCCATCCGGTAAAGGGTGCCCGCGGCGCAGGCCATGATCGCTCCCGAGAGCAGGAGCATCAATGATACGCTCACCAGCGCGTCGATATTTTTATGGCGGAGGTCTTTTACGGTCCAGCCTTTTTCGGCTACCAGCAGACTGCGCATCACAAAAAGCAGGGCTCCGCAGGTAGTGCCCGCCATAGCCGACATGATCAGAAAAGAGTTATCCCCCTCGGGGATGTCCGGGAGCAGCCCGGAAACCAGCTCGCCCGGTTCGGGCACCACCATGAACATGCTGAGGAAAAAACTCACCCCCATAATTATCACCAGGGCGGCGAGGAATTTTTCGAACCGCGAATATTTACCGAACCACAGGAGATAATAGCAGCCCGCCATGATAACCGCGGCCGAATATACCATGTTAAATCCTTTATTCCCAAAAAGCACGCTGGTCCATTCCCTGATCAAATCGACTACAATCCCCATCACTCCGGCGACCCCGGCCATCGCCCCCACAGAGAGCGCAAAAATGGAATAGAGCGCCAGCCATTTTCCAAAAGGCAGGTGCTTCCTGAACGCCGTCATGGCGGTTTCCCCGGTGACCGCGGTAAACCTGCCGAACGCCACCATCATGACATAGGTAAACACGCAGGAAAGTATCAGCAGCCAGAACAGGCTCAGACCGTAGCGGCTCCCCGCTGCGGCCATGGTAGTCACACTGCCCGTGCCGATATTGTAGCCGATCAGGAACAGGCCCGGGCCCACGGCGCTGAGCAGCAAACCTATCTTTTTGATAAACCCTGTCAACTTGCCAGGCAAACAGCCTCCTTCTTTCGTTTTCCCCTGCATAAGGCGATTATAATAATAACGGGCAGGTATGAGTGCCAGTAAATTGAGCCGAACAGCCGCGGGCTGTAAGTAATTTTAAACAGCGTGTTTTCCTGCTTGATTTTCAAATGCCCACAAACCGGTAAAACCGGCCTGAGCGCAGCAGGCGGCACGACAGCAGGCCATCGGACCTAAGCTGGATTACATCCTCCAATAAACAAAGGGCGACTCATGAGTCGCCCTTTGTTTTGAACATCACCGATTATGTATTACCGATTTATGAACAATCCAGCTAAAGAGTTACTCCAGCCTCCCGGCCGACCAGAGGATAGACCTTTTCACCAACTCGCGGTAGGCGGGGTGCAGGTGGGCCAGACGGTCGTGCCCGAGCTGCAGGAACATCACCCGTGATTTCTGATAGGGGCTGATCCAGGCGACCGGCCCGTCGCTGGTGGGCTCATCGGTTTCCAGAATCACCCGTACCTCGGGGGAAATCCACATATCCTTGTAGGTTTCATCCCGGATGTACAGCGGCCCCACCCCGGCGGTGATCGGGTGCTTTCCTTTGGGACGGACCAACAAGTCCACATCGTGTTTGTAACTCGAGGCCGATTTGACTGTCTCCGGCAGGATATACCTCCCCCCTACCACCTCCCGCCACCACCAGGGCCAGGAGTTGTAGTTCGCAATGGCATGGTGCAGCACCACCAGGCCCTTGTCGCTTTCCACGAAGTCGCGAAGGTTTTTCCGCTCGTTCTCGGTGATTTCATGAGAGAGATCGTAGAGTACCAGGACATCGTAGCCGTCCCGGATATCGGAGCTGAAAGCCTGGTGGTTGGAGGTAATATGATCCCAAACCAGCCAGTTCCCATCGAACAGTGTGTAAAACTCGGTATCGTAATCGTGCCCCCCGGTAACCAACAGCACTCTCAGGGCATTTTCGGGGCGTTTATACGTATCGATCTGCGGCCCCAGGGTGACCTTGCCGGTAGCCGCCCATTCGCAGCCTCTGACAAAAGTGGCGGCAAATCCCGGCACACTCATGGCGTTCAGGTCATGGCCCAGGGCGGTATAGAACACGCGGCCGTCATGATAGCCCACTGTCCAGAGGATGGGTTCGTGCTCGCCGGTTCCCCTGGTAGCGGGGTCGCTGTAAGCGGTGGCCAGGATTTGGGCGGTCGGCTCCATCCGCTGGTCGTGATAGAGCTCGTCCGTGGCGAAAAAGCTCTCCCCCATTCCCCTGGTGATCGGGTGCTCCCGGTCGGTGAACCTGACCTCGAAAGAGTGCCTGTCTCCGTGGGCCGAGCTGTCCGACCAGATTCCACCGACCATTTTGGCGTATTCGGGCCAGGGCGGCTCGAAAATCCCGGTGCGCACGTGTCCGTCTCCCAGAACTTCGCGACCGCTGAAAGCATAGCTGGCTCCGTGCACTACCACCATTCCCTTTCCCATTCTTACAAACCCCTCGACCGCCTTCTCGGTCTCCCGGCCCCAGCGGGGCCCCATGTAGTCCACCACCAGCAGGTGGTAAGGGGCCAGCGCTTCGGCAGTCATCCCGTCCGGTTCCTCGGTTACCCGCACGTCGAAAAGGCCGCTTCCCGCCAGCAGCTTTTTGAGATATGGCGTTGTTGAGCGCCAGTCATGGTTGTTGCGCCCGGAGAGTATTAGAACCCGCAGGGCGCCCTGTCTGAAGAACGGTTCCATATTCTGCGACGCCGGAGCGGTTCCGGCCAGAAACAGAAAAGCCAGAGCGGCCCGGAGCAGCCATGCTACTCTTTTGGCTTTGCTCATTATCGATCCCCTCCCGCCTGTTCCAACACACTGTTCAGGTGATTGAGACTTCGCTCCGCCTGCTCCGGGGTTCCGCACTCTACCGAGAGCACCCCGTGGAACCCACCTTCCGTCAGGATTCCGATCACTTTCATCCAGTCTATTACCCCGTCGCCGCAGGCACAGCCCACAGGAGTGCCGGTGACCTCGCCCCGTTCGGATTCCGCCTTTTGGATAGCGATATCCTTGGCATGCACGTGAACCAGCAGGTGCAGAATATCTCTGAGGCCTTGATAGGGGTTCTCCCCGCCCAGGTAGGCGTTACCGGTATCGTAATTCACCTTGAGGCACGGAGAGTCCACCAGGGTGGCGATCCTCAGCAGGCCTTTGGTGGTGCGGGAGATACTCTGATGCGGCTCGATTCCGACATAGATTCCATAGCGCTCCGCGGTGCGCAGCACCATGGTAAGGGTGTATTCCATCACTGCAAAGCACTGATTATCGCTCATCCAGTCGGGCCGGATTCCCTCATCCGTGCAGACCACCGGGGCGCCGACCGCCGCCGCGAAGCGGATCGCCCTCTGCAGGTAAGGTACGCTGATCTCCGGCCGCATCAGGGGACAGTGCGCGCTCAGGCCCGAGGCCTTGACCCCGTTGCGCTCGAGAATCTCTTTCATCTCCAGGGGGTCCTCTTCCATGGAGAAAGAATGGAAATAACCCGCTTCGCTCAACAGCTCTCGTCCGAGATGGACCATGGGTTCCACGTAGCGGTAGCCGATCTCGGCGGCTCGCTGCACGCCTACCGCGAAAGGTTTGTCCTCGCAGCGGATAAACTCCATGTTGACACCGGGTTCGATGCTCATACGTCCCACTCCTTGCGCCAGCGGACGCAGGCTTTTTGTTTATAGGCCAGGTTGCCGATATGGCAGGCCATCGAGGAATAGTGGCCGGTTTCTGCGGGGGCGTTGGGGGTCTTGCGCGAACGCATGCAGTCCAGCCAGTCAGCCAGGTGATCCCTGGCGGAGCCGTAAGGCACTTTAAGGGTAATCTCTTGCGCCCGGCCGTTCTTCCCGTCCGAGAGAAAAGTGTACTCTGAGCGGAAAATCGACAGCCTGCCCCCGGTTCCCATGAAAATGATATCAGCTACTTCCGGGCTGGCCATGTCGGTAACGGTGGCCTCGAAAGTCACATTGACATCTTTCGGGTACTTGAGGATAAAGTTGATGTTGTCCGGGGTGTCCCGGCCGTCGCGATACTGATAAGTCCCCCCCAGGGCGACCGCGGACTCGGGCTTTTCGATACCCAGGAACCAGTGGACTACATCGACCATGTGGACAAACAGCCCCCCGGTCATTCCCCCGGTGGAAAAGTCCCAGTAAGCGAAGCGGTTGAAATAACGCTTGGGGTCCCAGGGGATCTTGGGCAGCCAGGCCAGGCAGGCTTCCCAATCCAGGCCCGGCGGCTTTTTTTCCATGCCCGGAGGGGGCTTGTACAGGTAGCCGCCGTTGCCGTTCCAGATGGTGCGGACCATGTTCACCGATCCGATCATGCCGCTGTCGAAAAACCTTTTCTTGGCTTCGATGAAATGGGGGATGCTCCTCTGCTGCATGCCCACCTGGACCACCCTCCCGGTATCGCGCTCCGTGCGGACTACCTCGAGCCCCTGCTCGGCCACCGAGGTCATCGGTTTCTCGACATAGACATCCTTGCCGGCCCGGCAGGCGTCTATGGTTATCTGTGCGTGGGCGTGATCGAAAGTCCCCACAATCACCCCGTCGATGTCCTGACGGTCGAGGAGCTTGCGGTAATCTGCATATTTTTCCACCTTCACCCCGCATTCGGCTTCCGCCTCATCGCGGCGGACATCCCAGATATCGCTGATCGCCACCCACTGGATGCCTCCCAGCTCGTTGGTGTTTCTGATCAGGCTTTGCGCGCGGTTTCCGCTGCCGATCACTCCCAGGCGGATTCGCTCATTGGCTCCCAGCACCCGCATTGCCGAGGTTGCGCCGGCCGCCGCCAGAGTGCCCGCCAGAAAGTTCCGGCGCGAGATTTTGGATTTCTGCTGTTTCATTTCAGAGCCTCCCGGGTTGAATTTTTCGTTTTTTTACCAAGGACTCGCCGCGAGTGTATTTCAATGAATTGTCTATTCCTTGAAGAGCAAGGCCGGTTTCTACCCTGCGGTAATATCTCTTTCGTAAGATACCGGTTCCAGGTCTTCATGTCAATTTTAGGAATCAAGCTGTGTTTTTTTGCAGGCCGTCTCGCCTGCTTTCGTTGATTTATCACTGGACATATAAATCCTGCAGTGTAAATTAATCTGAAATGACCCTGAAGACCTAACGGTTTAATCAACCTTATCTGCCAGTAAGGAGAATCCTCATGTCAAGTAAAAAAGGCGTGCTAATAACTTTTGTTTTGGCCGCGATATTCCTCCTCGGCCCACCGGCCGGTATATCGGCCGCGGAACGGGGTGTCCAGGTCCGGGAGGAGCCCCTGACACTTCCCACCTACCTGGTGGGCGAATCCGACCCCAACCCCATATTCTACAACGGCAGGAGATACCAGGGCGCCAAAGGGATGGTTTACCCCTATGCCATGCAGGATGACCTGACCGACATCCGTGAAAACAAAACCTACAAGGCCCTCTACCTGGAAAACAGGTATCTTAAAATCTGCGTGCTCCCCGAAATCGGCGGAAGGATTTTTTCTGCCACGGACAAAACCAACGGTTATGAATTATTTTACCGTCAGCACGTTGTCAAGCCCGCCTTTATCAGCGTGCTCGGCGCCTGGCTTTCCGGCGGCGTGGAGTGGAACGTGCCCCACCACCACCGGACATCCACCTATATGACAGTCGACTATACGCTGCAGGAGAATCCCGACGGCAGCAAGACCATCTGGGTGGGCGAGACAGAGCTGCGGCACAGGCTGAAATGGCTGATCGGCCTGACCCTGCACCCGGAAAAATCCTATATAGAAACTTCCGTAAAAATATTCAATCACACACCGCTGGTTCATACTTTTCTCTACTGGGCCAACGTGTCTGTCCATGCGGATTCGACCTACCAGATAATCTTTCCCCCGAGCCTCGAGTATGCCACATACCACGGGAAAGACCAGTTCACACCCTGGCCGATTTCACACCAGTTCTACCACGGAGTGGATTATACCTCCGGCGTGGACCTGAGCTGGTGGAAGAACCATCCGTCCCCGACTTCCCTGTTTGCCATCGATTGTACGGAAGACTTTTTCGCCGGGTATAATCACGGGAAAAAGGCCGGTGTGTTGCATGTGGCCGATCACCAGCTGGTTCCCGGGAAAAAACTGTGGGAATGGGGACCCGGTCCGGTAGGCCGCATGTGGGACATGATGCTGACCGAAACCGACGGTCCCTACATCGAGCTGATGGTCGGGGCCTATTCCGACAACCAGCCCGACTACAGTTTTATCCAGCCGTACGAGGTCAAGACTTTCAAGCAGTACTGGTATCCCATCCGGCAGCTGGGCGGTGTGAAAAACGCCAATCTCGAGGCCGCCCTCAATCTGGAGGTGACCGGTGATAATGTCGCCTGCCTGGGAGTCAATACCTCGTCCGAATATACGGGTGCCAGGGTGCTGCTCCAGGCCAAGGAAGTAATTTTCGATCAAACCGCGGATATAAGCCCGGAAAAACCTTTTTACCGAGAGGTCGCCCTGCCTGCGGGAGTAAAAGAAGAAGACCTGAGATTGTCGCTGTTCTGTTCGGCCAATGAAGAGCTGATCAGCTACCGGCCTGCTAAAAAGAAGGGTTCTCCCATGCCCGAACCGGTAAGGCCTCCCCCGCCGCCGGAGGAGATGAAAACCATTGAGGACCTCTATCTGGCGGGTATGCGTCTGGAGCAATTCCACAATGCCGCCATGGAGCCCGACCCCTATTACGAGGAGGCCTTGAGGAGAGATGCCGGCGATTATAGAGTAAACACGGCCCTGGGCATTTGTTACAGCAAGCGGGGAAGGTTCGGCGAAGCGGAGGAAAAAATCCGTCGCGCCATTGCAAGAGCTACCAGTCAACACACCAGGCCCCGGGACGGGGAAGCCTACTACTACCTGGGGGTGGTCTGCAAGGCCCAGGGAAAGTACGACGAGGCCCGGGACGCTTTTTATAAGGCCACCTGGAGCCATGCATGGTATTCGGCCGGTTTCTACTCACTGGCGGAACTGGCCACCCGGGAAGGCGATTTTTTGAAGGCTATGGAATTCCTGGAGCGGTCGATTTCCACTAATTCCCTGAACACCAAAGCCCTGAACCTGAAAGCCGCGCTGCTCAGGAGACTGGGCCGGTTCGAGGAAGCTCAAAAGCTGGCCTCAAAGATTGTCGCCCTGGACCCGCTGGACTTCCGGGCGGGTTTCGAGCTTTATCTGGCGCAATCCGAACTGGGGCCGGCCGGTGAGGCCGGCGAGACCCTGGCCGCCTTAAGGGTAAAAATGAGAGGCGAGGTGCAGAATTATCTGGAAACCGCGGTGGATTACGGTAACTGCGGTCTTTGGGACGAGGCGATAGGAGTGCTTTCGCCGCTGGTCGACTCAGAGGATATGCAAGCCTCCAGGAATCCCATGGCTCACTACTATCTCGGTTACTTTTACGGGGAAAAAGGCGATGCCGGGCAGGCCGCCCGGTATTACCGGCTGGCGGAAAAGATGCCTCCCGATTACGTTTTTCCCTTCCGCCTGGAGTCTATAGAGGTGCTGCGCTCCGCGATCGCCGACAACCCCGCGGATGCCCGGGCCCGCTATTACCTGGGCAATCTTCTCTTTGACAATCAGCCTGAAGATGCCATAAAAGAGTGGGAAAAATCCAGAGACCTGGATGACACCTTTCCCATCGTGCATCGAAACCTCGGCCTGGCATACGCCCGAACCCTCAATAATATCCCCGAAGCCGTTAAAAGTCTGGAGGCCGCGGTTTCCTTGAAAAAGAGCGACCCCAGGCTCTTTTACGAGTTGGACCAGCTTTACGAGATCCAGGGTGTAGCGCCCCGGAAAAGACTGGCGCTTCTGGAAAAAAATCAGGAAACGGTTTTCAAGCGGGACTATATCCTCTCACGCCGGATCGAGCTTCTTGTCCGGACAGGACAGTTTGACAGGGCTATCGATCTGCTGCACAACCACCATTTCCATGTCTGGGAAGGCGGGGGCAGGATACACGATATATATGTGGATGCGCACCTTTTGAGAGGACAGAAATATTTCAGGGAGAAGAAATACTCTCAGGCGCTGAAAGATTTTAAACTGGCCCTCGAATATCCCTTGAATCTGGAAGTGGGCAAACCCCACCGGGGCGGAAGGTTCTCCCAGATCTACTATTTCATCGCCACCGCGCACGAGGCCGCAGGCGATCAGGCCGCCGCCCGCGCCGCTTACCAGAAAGCGGTGGAGACCAAAAACGCCTGGTCGGAGCTCAGCTATTACCAGGGATTGGCTTTCGGTAAGCTCGGGCAGCCAAAAGAAGCCGGCCGGCTGTTTGACGGATTGATCTCGTACGCCGCCGAACAACTCGAGGCCGGCGCCGACAGCGATTATTTCGCCAAGTTCGGAGAAAGGCGAACCGAACAAGCCCGTATGGCGGATGCTCATTACCTGATGGGCCTGGGGTGCCTGGGCAAACAAGACCGGGCAGCGGCCCGGCGGGAATTTGAAAAAGCCCTGGAGCTGGACACTTACCACAGCGGGGCCGGGAACCAGTTGGCGCAGATGTAATAAATTATTCTAGCTCCCGCCCAGGCTGATCACCACCACATCGTACACGTCGAGCACCGGCACGCTGAAACGGCAGCGGTCGCCCTGGATATCATATTCCAGCTCCCGGCTGCCGGGCCGGTCGGGTGAGATCATCCGTACCCCGCCGACTTTCTTGCCAGCATCGATCCTGATATCCACAGGCAGGCCGGTCAGTACATTTTCCCGGCGATAATTGACCAGGTGAACCAGGATAAGACCTTCTTTTTCCACCTGTTCCACGGCCACCCAGTCCGGGGCATCGACTTCCAGGCTCAGGCGGCCCCCTGCCGCCTGCCGGAGAGCCCAGGCAAGCTCCCGCCGGTTGGAAGGCAGGATCCAGGTTCCCTCCCAGGAATCCCCGTCCCAGGAGCCTCTCCAGGAGTCCGCCTGCTGTTTGTCCGGGGGAATGATTTCCGGCAGATAGACCACGCGCCCTTCCTTGGTGATCTTTATTTCATCGGAAAAAGGCGCCTCCGGCCCGCTGCCGGGAACCCAGGTTTTATCGATTCCCAGGACATCCGCCAGTCCCGGCCGGGGCTTTCTGCGGCCCCATTTGTCGTAGCGCGAGGTGGAGCCGGTAACCACCAGGCCCCCGCCGGCTGCCACAAACTTTTCGATCCGCTCGATGTGCTCCTCCGCGAGGTTGTTCTGCCCCACCAGCACCAGCACCCCATAGCGCGAAAGATCGTCCATC
>CAZSTM010000044.1:7799-14159 GCA_964609635.1 uncultured Gemmatimonadales bacterium | reverse complement strand
AAATCTCAGTCATTTCATCTGTTCAAGTTACCATGCATTTCTAACTTGACAGAGCGCTGGATTTGTTGTCGCAGTTTCATACTCGAGAGCTGAACCGCCCTTGCGCTCTGGCCGCTCCCGACTTACGGAGCGGTTTGGCTTCTGGTTCAATACGCACCTCTACCCGGACCGAGGTGGCTTCTCATGGTCGGAACGGCACTTATCCTGCTTGTCACCGCCTGCTTATGTCTTTGCCCGGCGGCCGCCGGCCGGGCGGCAGAGCACCCAGGCCTTTATTTCAGCGCAACCGACCTGGATGAGCTTCGCAGCCTGGCCGCCGGGGAAAAAGCTCTCCAGTTCTCACGCCTGCGGCAATGGGGCGAGGTAAACCTCGAACAACCACCTACGCAGCAGATCGGCACCAGCGAGCGCCGTCACGAGGTATGCTTTTCGACTGTCACCAATTACGGGGTCCTCTACCAGCTGACCGGCGAGGTTAAGTACCTGAAAGCCGGACTGCGTTGGCTGGAGACCCTGCTCGATACCCCGACCGGCAGCGAGGGTAATTACCACATCGGCATTTTCGCCGCCTCCCTGGCCCACGGCTATGATTTCTTTTATCCGGGCCTGACCGAGAAATTCCGCCGCCGACTGAAAGCCAAGCTGATCGATGTCCTGGCTGAGGCCGGTCACGGGGCGCTAAACCACTGGTGGGCCGGGCTTTACACCCACCACGATTTCTGGATTCCGGTCGCCGGTATGGGAATCGCGGGCCTATGTCTTAAAGGAGAGTACCCTGCGGCGGATTCTGTGGTGCAGTTTTCGGTACGCGAGCTTTCCCGCGCCGTTGAGCTGCTGGGGGAGCGGGGCTACTGGCCCGAGGGCGCGGCCGACTGGGTTTACGGGATGGCGCCCACTTTCATGTTTTTCGATGCCCTGGCCCGGGCCGGAGGCCCCGATTTTTACGACAATCCCTGGATGAGGGCCACCGCCCGCTTCCGTCTTCAGCACTGGCTGCCGGATGACTCTTACATGTATATCGGCGACAGCTACCGTTCCGGGCGCTATGGAACCCTGGGCTCGGTAAGCGCCCACGTGTTGATGCGCCTGGCCGCTCGTTATGGCGACAGCCACGCCCAGTGGCTGGCCTTTCGCGATGCCGCCGTGGACTCCGCAGGACCGCCGAGCCTGGCTCTGGAGCCGCCTTACAGCTACAGGGCCTGGCGGCTCTCGCCCGACCGGGAACTTCACGGACTGGCCTGGCAGTTCCTCTGGTACGACCCGAGCGTGGAGCCGGCGGCGCCGGACACCCTGCCGCTAGATATATTTTATCCGAACTGGGACACCGCCGTCCTGCGTGCCGGCTGGGGACCCTCCGACCCGGTACTGGCCTTTGCCGGGGGGCACCAGCTTGGAGAAGCCGGAACAGCGGCCTGGGAGGCGGGTAACCGCCGTTTGGCCGGCGGCCTGGCCCATACGCACAATAACGCAGGCTCGCTGTACCTCTGGGCGGACGGCTGTTTTCCCCTGGCCCCGCCGAGCTATGGCGGCAGGGACGGCAGGTTTCACAGCACCGTAATGGTGGACGGCCACGGCCAGCTTTTCGATCCCGGCCACCGCGGGAAAATGGTCGCTTTCGAGCCGGGAGGCTCCTGGACCATGGCGTCCATGGAGCTGACCGGCGCTTATCCCAAGGAGCTTAAACTCGACAGTTATCGGCGTACCGTGGTATTTCTAAAGCCGCGGACAATTGTTCTACTGGATGGTCTGGTTACCTCCGACGGCAACAAGAAATACATCCGCCGCTACGAGTGGCTGCTGCAGACAGATGCCGCCGAAGCGGACTGGGCGGCAGGGGGGGATTCCCTGGCGGCGGTTGCCAAAGAAGGCGGCAGGCCGCTGTTGGCAGGGCGCGTCTTTTGTTCGACAGGTTATTTTTTCGAGCGGCAGTCGATGGACCGTCCCGACGGCACCCCCAGGAGCCGGGCGCTCAGTTTGACCCTGATAGGCCGGCTGCCGGTAAAGGTGGAGATTGCCGCAATCCTGCAGGCTCCTGCAGAGAACCAAAGCACGGATTGGCTGGCTCGGGCGAGCTGTCTGCGGGATGAGCGGGCCACGGTTTTGCTACTGCCGGGAGAAGGCCGGGCCGGAAGACGGGCGGTGGTTTTCGCAGCAGCCGGGAGCCTGGAGCTTGCCCCGGAGATTGTATCTTGCGATTTCGTTCTGGTGGTGGGTCTTAAGCCCGGCGGCACCTACAGCCTTAAGCCTGCAGGCGAGGATAGCGGGCAGCCGTTACGCCTGGCTCCCGATCCGCAAGGAAACCACCGGGTTTCGGCTTCAGGAAACCTGCTGCTTAGAGAATCGGACTGAATCTTAATCTGGATTATTTGGATCGAATAGGAGACTGTCGGATCTTTTCCGGACAATAAGACACAACGATATTCAGCTCAAAAAATTTAAAAAATCCTGCAGGGGCGGACCCATGTGTCCGCCCGGCAGTTGAAACATTTATCTCGTTAATGGGCGCACACACGGGTGCCCCCTACATTTATAACGGACACAAACGGAGGCGGCATACTGATTGGACCTTAGGTGACCTGCGAGAATATTCTGGCGTTCATGAAAGCGGTGCGGGAATAAGGGGAGTATTGAAATGTTCGATTGAAAATATAATTTTTAAAAAGGATAAAAAAATATATACAGATACGGTAAAATAATTATATTTAAAATAATCCATGTTTGTGGAGGTAGATGGCGATGCCATCGGGGGACCCTTCGGGGTCCTTTTTTTATTTCAGCACCAGCCTCTTGTCACTCTCCGGCGGGACCCCTTTATAAAACTCCCTGATCCGGCTGTCTTTCAGATGCGGCCCGGGCTTTCTCATTTCACCCGGATAGTCTGGGGCACGCCTTCGAGCCAGTCGTAGTAAAGAACCCGGTCCTCGATCAGCCGGTTATCGATATAGAGCCGAAAGCCGGGCCGGTAGGTGCGCCCCGGGGGCACGTAGACCCTGTCCCCCTGCTCCCGGATGCCCAGGTAGTCTTCGAGGGAAACAGGCCGGGAAGCGTCCACCCGGTTCCCGGCCGCCTGGAAAACCTCCTCCCCGAAAGGAACCAGTTCGACAGTGGCCGTGGCCAGCATCTCGCCCGTGGCTACCCGGTACACTTTCTTGCCCAGCGGCCAGCGGGGCTTTTCGGTCTCATCGGTCAGGAAGGGCTCGAAGACCATGGTCATCTCCCGGGAACTCATGAATTCCAGCCCCACCTCCAGCTTTATCCACTCCCCCGTGCCGACTTTCGCTTCCGGTCCCATGCGGATTAAAGTCTCGCGGTCCCGACCCGGGTTTCCGCTCCAGGCACTGTAAAAACCGACATGCATGGCAGGCCGGTTGAGCGGTTCCACTTCCACTTCCCGCACCGGGCTTCGACCGACTATCCGGCCCACGTTGTTTACCAGTTCCGCGGTCACCCGGGTCGGTCCGGGCAGAATAAACTGGGCTGCGGGTATGGTTTCATTGATCTCCCAACTGCTTTGGCCATCTTGCAGCCGACTGCGGCATAGGATGTTGTAATCCACGTGTTCCTCGGCCCGGAGCCACAACTGATAACCAACCAGAGGGCGGGACGAGGCAAGGTGGACTTTTGCTCTCAGATGGTAACCGGTTTTTTCCCAGTCCACCTGTACCTGAAAATCGACCGGCAGAGTATCCTCCGCGCCCGGGTAATAGAGTGAGTCAAGGGCTTTTCCATGTCGCCATATTTCGGTCATGTCGGTCAGCTCGGCCTGGTCCGCCTCCGGGTGCGTTATCACTTCGTCCGCTTTGCCGTCCAGGTCCAGGTCGCAGGAGAAGGTGTCGAAGAAGCCGTCATTATCGGTATCGCTGTAGGTTATTATCTCCCGGACATACTTTTTGATATTCTCCGGGGTAGGCCGCAGCATGAAGTGGTCCCGCCTGCAGTCGGGGTCGCGGTAAAAAATACCGTCCTCGGCTTCATACAGGTGGTAAAGGCTGTCGATCGGCGAGAGGTACAGCCTGAAATTCGAATTGCCGTCCCGGTCGAAATCCCTTCGCGAGCCGATGAAAGCGGTTTTCGGATCGAAGTTGTAATAATAGCTCCAGATACCCTCCATCCGGTGGCAGCCGACATCCTTGGTATGACCGGCGTCCTCGGTGTCTTCGAGCCAGTTGAGGGAAATGACCCGCCAGGGAGCGTGAAGATTATAATAGACGCATGAAGCCGCCGGGACGAAGTCCCTTCCGAAATCGAAAGCCGTGCCGCGTTCCCGGTAATAGCCGGGCAAATCGAAACCGACGATAAAGTCCCAGAGTTTGAGCTGATTTCCGGCCCACCAGCCGCGCGGCACCTCGCCCAGGGTATGAAAGGCGACATCGTAATCCACGTGGGCATCCAGTTGGGATACGGGGTCATCCAGGCTGTACTTACGGGATGCGTCGCCGTCCCAGTCGAAACTCCACCTCATTATCCCCGGCCCGTAGTCGCGCAGGTGCATGTCGGTGAAACCGTCCCCGTCAAGGTCATACCAGCGGTGGGCCTCTCCGGTGCTGTGCCGGCCCTCGTCGCCGAGACCCAGAGGCTCCTGAGGATGCCTGACATGGAACACGGAAGTACCTGCACCATCGGCATCAAATCTCAGTACATTGTCATCGTCGTCATCTAAATGCAGCCCAAAGCCAAAGCCGTGGATCGGCCCCCTCCAGGTCCGCCGCATGCATCTATTACCGGTGAGATATCTTCGGTCCTGTTCAAAGCCAAAAAGAGAATAAGTGGGGTAGTCGCTGCGCAAATCCGCATCACCGTCTCCATCGGTATCCAGGTACCTTGTCCTCTGGTGAATGAACCCTTTGCCGGTAAGGTCCTGTTCGTGGAGGTCGGAATCCCGGTCATCGCAAGTGCCGTCATCATCCAGATCCAGGCAGCGCCGGAGCCATCCTTCGCTCGTGTCCACACGACCGTCCCGGTTCCGGTCGATATAAATCCTCAATTCGTCCGGCTCTCCATCGAGATCGAACCCGGCTTCAGTCCATAACCTGGCCCTTAACGAATCCCCCTGTCCGCTCAGGTGGAGGTCCCCGATTTTGTCGGGTTGACCGTTGCCGTTAAGGTCCACAACCTTTACCGGTTCGACAGAGCCGTTGCGGTCCAGATCTGCGGAGTATTGCCAATCTATTCCGGCTTTCTCTGCAGGGTGGCAAGCGAAAAGGATGAGCGGAACAATTACCGGAAGACCTTTTTGGATGAGCTTGAACACGGTACCTCCTTTGATTTAAGGCACCTAGGTAATTTAAAAAAATTTTTACAGGCAAGGATGCCGGTAAAAGGACTGAGTCCCATATCGCTTGTCATTTCAGCACCAGCCTCTTATCTCCTTGCGGCGGGACTCCCTTGTAAAACTCCCTGATCTGACTGTCTTTCACTGCGGCCCGGGCTTTCTCCACCGCCCGGAGCTTTTTTACCTGCGGCAGATAAGTCAAAGCCCCGAAAGCTGCCGCAACACTCACCGGGTCCAGGCGCAGCAGAGAGACCGGAAGCGAAAGGGCCAGAAAGAAAAGGTGTTCTGTCAGCATGGAAGGCTCGGTGAGATTTTTCCAGTGGAAGAGCAGGCGGTTTCTTCGCGAGATGTAGCGCACGTACATCCGGCGGAAATTTTTTTTCCGGCCGATAGTGGTGTTCGGGCGGTGAAATACCTTGGCCTGTGGCTCGTACACCAGGCGCCAGCCCCTTTTCAGCGCCCGGTAGCAGATATCGGTATCCTCCCAGTTGAAAGGGCTGAACAGCTCATCCAGGCCGCCGAGCTCGAGCCATTTCCGCCGGTGGAAAGCCGAAAAACCTCCGGGACAGTAGAAAGTAGGCAGCGGCCCGGGCAAGGGACCCTCGTCATCCGCCAGGTCGTAATTGCGCCAGACCCGCCAGAACCCCCGCTTCCAAGCGCCGACCTTGCCCCCGTCCCGGAAAGCCGCCCGGTCCCAGTCCAGGCTTCTGGCGCCGACACCGAACACCTCCGGGTCATCGAAGTGGCGCACCAGGGGGGTAAGAAAATCCTCGCTCACCTCCACATCGTTGTTCAGCAGCACCGCCATCTCGTGCGCCGAATCACGCACCCCGCGGTTCACCGCCGGGGCGAAGCCCCGGTTGGTCTCCAGGCGGAGTAATCGCACCTGTGGGTATTTTTCTGCCAGGAATTCGGCGGTGCCGTCCGTGCTTCCATCATCGACCACCAGGACCTCGCCGCCGCCGGGATAGGCCTCCAGGTCTCGCAGCACCGAGGGCAGGAAACGTTCCAGCAGCTCGCGGCCGTTCCAGGTGGGGATGACCAGGGAAACTTTTCGTTCCATCGACACTCCCCTGGGGCGAGGTACG
>CAZSTM010000044.1:0-7789 GCA_964609635.1 uncultured Gemmatimonadales bacterium | reverse complement strand
CGCAGGGATTTTCAAGAAAGGATTTATCCCGGGGTGAAGATCATTACCCGGGTTTATTCAGGCATTCGTTGTAAAGATTATCCAGGCGATCCAGGCAGCGCTCCAGGGACAGGTTCTCCACGGCCCAGGAGCGGGCCTGCCTGCCGAGCGTATCGCGCAGGAAGGCATCCTCAGCCAGGCGCAGCAGGCTTTCGGCCAGGGCCTCGGGGTCGGCGGGCGGCACCAGCAGGCCGGTTTCGCCGTGGCTGATAAACTCCGGCAAAGCACCGGCGCGAGCGGCCACCACCGGCAGGGAGCTAAGCATGCCCTCGGCCGCCACCAGCCCGAACGACTCCTCCAAGGAGGGCACTACCAGCACATCCAGCGCGCGCATCAACCGCGGCACATCAGGCTGATGTCCGGCAAAAACCACTTTTCCGGCGACTCCGAGCTTCTCGGCCAGTCTTTTAAGCGCCCGGTGGTAATCGCCCTGTCCATTCCCCACCACGGCAAAGCGCAGCTGCGTCTCACGGGCAAGAGCCGCGGCGGCGGCCCGCAGAAAAACCTCCTGCCCCTTTTGCGGCTCGAGCCTTCCCACCACCGCAGCTAGCAGGTCTCGCTCCCCGGCCGCTCCCAGCTCGGCACGCAGGGCTTTTATCCGCTGCTCATCATCCGGAGATTCGTGTCCGGCAAAAACCTCTGGTTTCAGGCCGTTGAAAATCACCTCCACGCGCCTGCCCTTGACCGGCCAGCTGTGCACGATGCTTCTGCGCACGAAATCCGAAACAGCCACAATGGCCGAGAGTTTCCGGTAGAGGTAGCGGTGGAACGGATCGCGTTTGCTTCCGGAGATAGTCACATGCTGGTGAAGGATCACCGCGGGCCTGATCCTTGCCAGGGCGCAGGCCATGCTTACCAGAGTCAGATCGCGGGAAAGGTGGAGGTGGATCAGTTCAGGTGAGCGCTGCCGCAGGATGACAGAGAGGTTCCGGGAAGCCTCGAGGTCCAGGCGGGATTTTACTTTCATCAGCTCGAAGTCCAGGTCCGAGCCGGCCAGCCAGCCGGCCAGGGGAGTATCTGTCTTGGCGACCAGGGACACCTGGTGGCCGCGTGGTTTCTGCTCGGCGGCCAGCAGGGGAGGGTACATTTCCCGGCCGCCCCAGCCGCCGGAGCTGATCAGGTGCATCAAGCGCATGGGTCACTCCCCGGCGGAGCGCTGCTTCGGATAAGCTTGAGGGTTTCGAGGAAGTACTCGCAGGCCCGGGCATAATCGGCCGAGCGACGGTAGAGCCGGCCCGCCAGGAGCAATGTTTCCGCCCTCTCGGGCAGGGGGCGCTGCAGGCGGCCGGTTATTTCATCGCATAAGCTGTGCAGCCGGGCGGCGTCCCGGCGCAGGTCGCTGAAAGTATGTTCATATATAGTCCGGCCACCGGTCACGCCTTCCGGAGTGCTTCCCCATCGGTGAAACTCCAGGCTCAGGCGAGGTTCCAATTCCCGAGGCGGTTTGTTTCCCGTGGCAGTGCAGTGGTTGTCAGGCAAGACCGGCTCCTTGTTTTGTAAGATAGATATAGACAGGCATGTTGGGGAAAAGTTTTTAGTTGCTGGTTGCTGGATATTATGTTTTTTTCCTGGTTTTTAAAATCAGCCGCTAACAGCACACTATTAACAACTTTATCTGCCTTTTACTTTAGGCCTTTACTTATTTCCTGTTGTCAAGGGTGACGGTGGAGTTTTCGGCCGCCGCGCGCTCGATGGCGAAGACCAGCTCGTAAGTGGCCCGTGCATAGCTAAAATCCAGAGCGTTGGGCGATCCGGAACGCACCGACTCGACAAAATCATCCACCTCCTCGGCGAACGGGTGTCCGGCCACATTCCAATCATCCGGGTACTGCCCCTCCAGCTCCACGAAACCTTCCTTGCCGGGATACAGCTCCGGGGCATAGACCGAGTTTTCGCGCAGGGTGCCCCGGGTACCGTTCACCTGCAGGTGGAAAACATATGGCATTTCGACCTCCAGGCTGGTTCCCAGCCTGCCGATACTGCCGTCCTCGAAAACCACCAGGGCCGAAACATTAGGCTTATAGGAGAAATCTTTCCGCCGGAAAGGGCCCGACCAGGCGGCGTTAACCCAGGCGACTTTCTTGTCCTCGCCCATCATGTGTCTCAGCAGGTCCACGGCGTGAATGCCCCCCTGGGCCAGGGCCCCGCCCGCGGTTTCGGCTGAGGATTTCCAGCCCGGGGCTATCTCGTGCCAGTAGTCGCACTCGACCTGGAACACCTCGCCCAGGTGTCCCGCAGTCACCATCTGGTGCAGGGCTTTTATCGCCGGATAATAGCGGACCACGTGGCCGACCATGGTGGCGACCCCGGCACGTCGGGCGGTGAGGCACAGGTGGGTTAGCTCTTCGGCCTTGAGCGCCAGGGGTTTTTCCACCAGCACGTGTTTTCCCGCCTCGAGGGCGGCCAATGCGTGCCTGTAATGAAAGCAGTTGATCGAACACACGGTCACGATCCCGGCCTCTTGCATGGCCAGGGCATCGGCGTAATTTTCGGTCACCCGGCACTCGAAGCCGAAACTTTTCTGGTATTGCTCGGCCCGCCGCCTCTCGGACTCCCTTGACACCACGATGGCAGCCAGGTGGGTGTGGGGATTACGCTGAAAGGCCCGAATGTGCTCGCCGGCCACCCAGCCGGGCGCGACCACTATTACTCCCAGCGACATTATCTCCTCCGCGTTATTTTCCCGAAGCCGGAGCCTGTTCGTTCAACTCGTCCAGCAGCCAGCTGACCGTCTCCTCCAGCCAGCCCTCGCCGTAACTGTGTCCCATCAGGGGGAAATGGTCGATCCGCTTCGGCCCTTTGAGGTTGTTGTAAGCCGCGTACACCGTGGTAGGGGCGCATGTCCGGTCGACAAAACCCACCCCGATCCGCGCCGGAACCTCGATCAATCCGGCATTCAGCGCGGCATCGTAATAGCCGCAGGTGCGCAAAACCCGCCGCCTGTCGCCATCCCGCAGCAGGCGCGGCCAGCCGGAGGGCCGCCCGTAGAGGGATCCGGTATGGTCGCACATGGCCGGAACATTGGCGGTTAGCGCTTTGATTCGCTTATCCAGCCCGGCCAGCAGCAGGCTCAAAGCTCCACCCTGGCTGGAGCCGACCACTGCCAGACGGGTAGTGTCCACATCCTGGCGGGTGCACAGATAATCCAGCGCGCGCATTGCTCCCTGTATGACCCGGCGGTAATAGAAAGTGTAAGGGTTCTCTTTGCCGAAATGCGGGTAATCGGTGAGGATTCCATCGTTCCCCTCACGCCGTCTCAGGCTCCTGTACCACTCTTCCGGCCGGTCCTGCGGTATGCCGTGAACATCTATACCCAGCACCAGCATGCCTGCCCGGATGTATTCGTCGGGTGGGAGAATCTCGCCCACTCCGGCTCCGGGCAGGTAGAGCGCGGTGGGGAATGGCCCGTCCCCCTCGGGCACGCTGAGCCAGCCATAGACCCTGGTTCCCTCCACATTGGCCAGGCTCACCCGGTAATGCGCCGCCCCGGGCTTGTCCGCCGCCTGGACAGGTTCGACCCGTGGATCTATCCGAATGCGCAGCAATTGGGCCGCGGCTTCTCGCCAGAAGCGGTGGAAATCCTCCGGCATCACGCCTGTGGGGCGAATCGCCTCCACCTGGAAACCGCAAGCGCACGCAGCCTTTAGAGTATCCTCGCCGGCGGGCAGACTGACATCCATCCGCAGGAAACCAGGCCGGCCCAGTGTTCCGGCCACCTCGGCCCGCCCGCCGGACAGCTCCAGAGCGCCCTCCGAGATGGTCCGTTCGCCGTCCTCGCTCAGGCGATAGGATGCAGACAGCGGACCTTTCAGCAAGGCAGGATTGTCGACCGCCACACTGAAAACGCAGCTTTCCCCCAGACTGTAAAGCTGCTCCGGTCGGTCCGGCCGCACGCTCAGGGAAACCTCATCCGCGGCCCGTAAGGGGCAGACCATGATAAGGAGGGAAAAGAACAGCGGTAAATATAATTTGCGGGTCATTTTCTTTTTCCTCTTTAGTGAGAGTGGGGCTTTAAACGGCGCGGACAGTTGTTTCAAATTAAGCGGTAAGGCCCTGGCGGGCAAGTCTGCTTTTTTGGCCGGAAAGACGTCATAATTCCATGCCCGCGCCAGAAGGAACACTCCCGGAGGCAAGCGCAGATTGCCTTTTGGTGGAAAAAATGTTAAATTTCATTTTTTCCAGGAAAGAAAGCGGGCTGCAGCATTTTTTCAAAAACCTTGACCGTTTTCAATATACAGGGTAAGATTGGCTTTGCCGAAAGAGAGAGATTCCATCGATATCGAAAAATAAGGGCACGGTATGCCGTGCCCTTTATCGCCGGGAGCGGTGAAGGAAGTTTATCCCGGGTGCAGGATCAACTTCTCCGTTGGGAGATTACAGGCATGAACGGTCAGTACCTGGATTTCGAGAAGCCGATACAGGAAGTGGTGCAGCGTATCGAGGAGCTTAAACGGATCGCGCAGACCGAGGATATGGACCTGAACGAGGAAATCGAGAAGCTGGGCAAAAAGCTCGACCGTCTGCGTATGGATATCTACCGCAAGATCACGCCTTACCAGCGAGTACAACTGGCCCGTCACCCGAGCCGTCCCTACACCCTGGACTATATCAACACGATTTTCGAGGACTTTATCGAGCTGCACGGCGACCGCTCTTTCCGCGACGATCCGAGCATTGTCGGCGGCTGGGCCCGGCTGGAAAATCAGATGTTGATGGTTATCGGGCAGCAAAAAGGGCGGGACACCAAGGAGAAAATCTACCGCAATTTCGGCATGGCCCATCCAGAGGGCTACCGCAAGGCGCTGCGGCTGATGAAAATGGCCGAGAAATTCTCCAGGCCGGTAGTCACTCTTATCGACACTCCCGGGGCTTATCCGGGAATCGGCGCCGAGGAGCGGGGCCAGGCCGAGGCCATTGCCCGCAACCTGCGCGAGATGATCCTGCTGCGCACTCCGCTCCTTGCGGTGGTTATCGGCGAGGGCGGAAGCGGGGGAGCCCTGGCCCTGGGGCTGGGAAACCGGGTGTTGATGCAGCAGAACGCCATTTACTCGGTAATCTCTCCGGAGGGGTGCGCTTCGATCCTCTGGCGCGACGACGGACAGAAGGAGAAAAGCGCCAAGGCTCTGCGGCTGGATGCGGACAGCTTGATAAAGTTCGGAGTCATCGATGAGATTATCCCGGAACCCAACGGGGGGGCGCACAGCGATTTCAAGGCCGCGGCGGCGAACCTCAGGAAAGCTTTGATCAAGCACCTGAGCCAACTTGCCAATATCAAGCCCGAAGAGCTGATCGACCAGCGGGTAGAAAAATACGCCGCCATGGGGGCGTACAGCGAGTAGTAAGGCAGGTCATAAAGAATATTTTTGGATTGAGGTTTTTTTCTCACGCCGAGTTTGGAATAATAAAAGTTACCATCCTCTTTTTCCCTGCAGTTTTTCTCTTCCAGATTAAGTTTGCACTTCTTTTAGCTGAAACAGGTACCATGAAAACATCTATCGGGGAGTGGCCTTAGGGGAGACAGCAGGTCGGTTCGCCCGAGAGCGCCATCCCGGCGGGGCGGGGAAGCCGCGCTCCACGGCCAGGGGATCATCGCCTACCTCGAGGCCCAGGGCCCAGCGAAACACAGTCGAGCTTTCCATGCACAGATAGATGTACACTTCGTGGTCGAATGAGCGTATCCACTCGTGCATCCTGCGGTAGATCTTGATCCGGACCGGCTGGGGGTAACGGTACTTGCCGTCCGGGGGCACGCAGAAAAGCTCCCCTGCCAGCAGGCGGTGATTTTTGAAACGCCGCTTGATAAACCCTGCCAGCCAGGGGCTGTACCTTAAGGTTCCCAGGCTGATCCAGGCCACCTGTCCCGGGTCGACATGACGGTAAATGGATTCCACCACCGTGCGATAGTCTTCTTCCCAGCGCCGGTAGTGGAAAATGGGGTCGAAGTGGAAACCCAGGCGGTAGCCGGCCCCGGCTATTTTTTGCGCTGCAGCCAGCCGGGACTCCAGCGAGGGGGCGCCCCTTTCCTCGGAGTCGATCACGGCATTCGGGTTGAGCGACCAGCTCACCACGATGTTCTCCGGCGCCGGGACCGCTTCCAGCAGGCTCTCAGTTTCCGTGCTCTTGGTCTTGAACTCGAACCAGCACTGGGGGCGGCTGCGAAAAAAATCCAGCAGGGGCCGGGCGAAACCGGTAAAAGGCTCCAGGGCCAGGCTGTCGGAGAGCTCTCCGGTGCCAAAACGCAAAGGGTAATCCTTACAGGAATCCAGCTCGCGGTCGACCTCGGCGAATATCTTTTCCAGCTCCGGGTAGATGAAAATAGTCGGTCGGTTGAGGTAACCCTGCAGGATACAGTAGGAGCAGTCGATGGGACAGCCGGTGATCAGGTTAATCACCCGGTAGCGGCAGCAGCACATGCCCGGGGTGGCCGGGCAGCCCTCGACCATCCGGCCGGGATAGGGGGCCAGCGCCGCATTGTACTTGCCGCGGGCGACCGCCGAGGCCGGGTCCAGTTTCATGCTTTGGAACAGCTCCTCCATCCGTTCCAGCCGCTCGAGCTTTCGGTGCGGGATGCGCTCGATGAGCTCTGTGGTCCGGGGATGGCCCTCCAGGCCGGGATGCAGGTAAAGGGTGTCGAAAGTCTTGATCAACCGGCCTTGCCTCCGGAGTTGCGGTCCTCGGTCGACGGAGCACCCAGGCAGCCGAACAGCTCATCAAGCTTAGAGCTTTGGGCCGCCTCGAGCAGCAGGCGTGCCTTGTCTGTCAGGTCGCCGGGGTCCGCGATCTCGAAAGTGAGTTTCAAACGTCCGCCCTCGAACAGAGGAGGAGGTTTCAGCAGAATTTCCGAGGGCAGGCCCAGATCACGGCGGATGCTATCAAATCGTTCCTCCAGGCCTTTCATGAGCGGATAGCGCAGCTCGTGCAAGCGGCGGTGCATCAGTTCCCTGCCGCTCGAGCGCGCGGTCTGTTCATCGACCAGCAGCTTTCTCAATACCTTATCTTCCAGGATTTTCTCGACAGCCGTCTCCCGGCGTAAAGCGATTTCATCCAGCAGGACGAGGTAGCTTTTCAGCAGGTTACCCCCGGGCCGTAAAGCGCGCAGATAGGCCAGGATCGCCAGTTGGGCCTCGGAGGTAAACCCCGCCAGAAGCGCGGCCTCGGCCAGGCCCACCCGGGTTTCGGCGCAGTAGCGGGCGGCCGGTTCCTGGAGATTGCTCAAGCAGCGGCACTGCCCGAGCAGGCGTACGGCGCCGCCCATCCCCAGCAAAGGCAGGAAAGTCTTAACCAGAGTGCTTTGGCCGACCCGAAACAGCGTGGCCAGTTTCTCCAGGACCCTTGAGGCTTCCACGGCCGAAAGTCGCGGTCCTTGTCCCGCCAGACGAGCCCGGAAAAGCTCCTCCGGGGCGAGCTCAGCGCTAAGGAGTTCTGCGGGCAACTCTTTAAGGCCCAGTTTTTCCGCGGCCGCCGCCCGTCTGAAACCGTCTATCAGGCGGAAACCGCCGCCTTTACGGCACTGGTGAACCCAGACCGGGGTGACCAGGCCGGAGGTTTCGATTTCCGCGGCCAGGGTGTCCACCTCGCGCTCCTCGGGCCAACTGAGCGCGAACGTGCGATCACCGGTATCCAGTTGGGCCAGCTTAAGCCGGATCAGCCGGGCATCTTTGAATATTTTTTTCATGATCATTTTACAGCCGAATTATTTAACCCGGATTATTCATAAACAAGGCGATTATCTCTAAAAAGAGTGTCTTAC
>CAZSTM010000043.1:0-14289 GCA_964609635.1 uncultured Gemmatimonadales bacterium | reverse complement strand
GGCCACTACGAGCGTTTCCTCGATGAGTCTCTCTCACAGGACAATAATGTAACTACCGGTAAGATTTACAACACCATCATCTCCAAGGAGCGAAGGGGGGATTACCTGGGGGCGACAGTACAGGTGGTCCCGCACGTTACCGATGAAATCAAGTCTTCACTGGTGCGCCTGACCCTGAAACGCAAGGTGGATGTGATAATCAGCGAAATCGGCGGCACAGTGGGCGATATCGAGAGCCTGCCCTTCCTGGAAGCCATTCGTCAGTTCGGCATGGACCTGGGCCGCAGCAACGTGCTCTACATCCACGTGACCATGGTACCGTATCTCGAGTCCAGCGGAGAGCTGAAAACCAAGCCCACCCAGCACAGTGTCAAGACCTTGAGCGAAATTGGTATCCAACCGGATGTATTGATCTGCCGTACCAGCAATTACTCCTTGAACGAGGAGTTGAAACAGAAGATCGCCCTTTTCTGTAATGTCAGTCCCGGGGCGGTGACCGAGGCGCGGAACGTGGAGTCGATCTACCAGGTACCGCTGATGCTGCACAGCCAGGGGCTCGACCAGCTGGCGATCGACCAGTTGGTACTGGAAGCCGGCAGGCCGGCCCTTTCCCGCTGGGCCAAGATGGCCAAGCGGGCTGCAGTCAGCCACCGCAGGGTGGAGATTGCCGTCTGCGGCAAGTACGTGGAACTGGTCGATGCTTACAAATCGATCAACGAGGCTTTTATCCACGCAGGGATCGCCAATGATGCGAAAGTCGACCTCACCTGGGTGGACACCGAGAAGATCAACCGCTACACCGCCAAACGTCAGCTGAAAAACTACGCCGGGATCCTGATCCCCGGAGGATTCGGATATCGCGGCATCGAGGGCAAGCTCGAAGCCATCCGTTACGCCAGGTTGAACAAGGTGCCCATGTTCGGCATTTGCCTGGGGCTGCAATGCGCGATCATCGAGTTCGCGCGCAATGTCTGCGGAATCTCCGGGGCGGGCAGTACCGAGTTCGACCCGGACACCCCGGATCCTTTGATCAGCCTGATGCCAGACCAGACTGAGGTTACCGAAAAAGGCGGCACCATGCGGCTGGGAGCCTATCCCTGCGAGCTGGCCGAGGGCAGCCTGGCAGGTCGTATCTACGGTGTGAGCCATGTCGATGAACGCCACCGTCACCGCTATGAGGTGAACAACAGGTATCGCGAGCGGCTCTCCGCCGGGGGCATGGTTTTCAGCGGCCTGTCTCCCAACGGCAGGCTGGTAGAGATGATCGAGCTGAAAAACCATCCCTGGTTTCTCGGTTGCCAGTTCCATCCGGAGTTCAAAAGCCGGCCGATGCGTCCCCACCCCCTGTTCAGTGACTTCGTGGCCGCAGCCCTGCGTCACGATGAAAAACATCAAGGGGTGAGTGAAGGAAAAGGTAAATGAGCCGCCCGGGTTTCGAGATTTCCGGCCGCCCGGTGGGCGGCGGCCGGAGGCTTTTTCTTATCGCCGGTCCCTGTGTGGTCGAGGATGCAGGGACAATGATGAAGACCGCCGAGACCATGGCTTCTCTGGCCGAGAGCCTCGGAATAGTCTTTATTTTTAAATCCTCTTTTCTCAAAGCCAACCGTACGGCCCAGGACAGTCCCGAGGGACCCGGTCTGGAGAAGGGTCTGGAAATCCTGCGACAGGTCAGGGATTCCAGCAACTTGCCGATCTGCACGGATGTACACGAGGTCAGCCAGGTGGGCCCGGCGGCCGAGGTCGCCGAGGTGCTGCAGATACCGGCCTTTCTATGCCGCCAGAGCGCACTGATCCGGGCGGCGGCCGCCACCGGGAGAGTAGTGAATATTAAAAAGGGCCAGTTCATGGATCCCCGCCTGATGTGCGCCGCAGCCGAGAAAGCCCGTGCCGCGGGTGGGTCCCGGGTGCTGCTTACCGAGAGGGGCAGCTTTTTCGGTTACAACGACCTGGTGGTGGATTTCCGGGCGATCGTCCGCATGGCGGCCTGCGGCTGCCCGGTGGTTTTCGATGTCACCCACAGCGTTCAGCAACCGGGCGGAGCGGGGGAGTCCTCGGCAGGCCAGCCTCAGTTCGCCGAAACCCTGGCACGGGCCGCTGTGGCCGCCGGGGTGGATGGCCTGTTCGTGGAGGTTCACCCCGACCCCGAGCGCGCTCTCAGCGACCGCCGGACACAGCTCAGCCTGGGTCAGGCAGGGGAAATTCTGCCCCGGCTGGTGGAGCTTGCCGATCATGTAAGAGACAGGAATCTGATCTGATGAAGTTGGACAATGAGTCGCAGGTGAGCGAGACTGTAACGGCCGCGGCAAGCCGGGTGGAGATGATTGTAATGGATGTGGACGGGGTGCTGAACGACGGTTGTACCTATCAGTTGGATAACGGGGAGCAGGCTCTTCGTTTCAGCATGCAGGATGGAACGGGCATGGCCCTGTGCCAGGCGGTGGGGATCAGACTGGCGGTGATCTCCGGCCGGAAGGTACCGGCGGCGCGCATTCGCCTGGAGCCTTTCCCGATTGCCGAGATGCATTACGGCTGCGAGCGTAAGGAGTCGGTCCTCGAGGGACTGAGCAGCCGCCAGGGCGTATCCCCGGAACAGATGGCCTATATCGGAGACGATCTGAACGACCTGCCGCTGATGGCCAGGGTGGGCCTGCCGGTGGCCGTGGCCAATGCCATACCCGAAGTCCGCGCCGCAGCACTCTACTGCACGCAAAAGAGCGGAGGCGAAGGTGCGGTGCGGGAGCTGATCGACCTGGTGCTCAAGGCCCGCGGGCTTTACGATCAGGCGGTAAAAAAATACTTGAAACAGTCCTGAAATCCCATGTCCCATAAAAAAGCAAAAATCAGCAGGCGCCCCGTAAGCTCCGACCCGCAAAAGTTGCTCGACCAGGCGCGTCAAGTCGTTCGGATCGAGGCAGAGGCCGTAGCCGCCCTGAAAGACCGTCTCGACAGCTCTTTCGAAAAAGCGCTGGAGATGATCTACCTCTGCACGGGACGGGTGATAGTCTCCGGGGTCGGTAAAAGCGGAATTGTCGCTCGCAAGCTCGCCGCCACCCTTACCAGCACCGGCACCCCCGCGCTTTTCATCCACCCGGTGGACTGCCTTCACGGCGACATGGGGCTGGTGAGCCGAGAGGATATTTTTATCGCGGTTTCCAAGAGCGGGGAGACCGATGAAATAGAGCAGCTCCTGCACTTCTTCAAGCGGCTGGATGTCGGCATCATCGCTCTCACGGGCAAAAAGGACAGTTCGCTCTCGCGCATGGCCGATGTGGTCCTGGATGTGAGTGTGGCCAAGGAAGCCTGTCCGCATGATCTGGCGCCCACCGCCAGTACTACCGCGGCCATGGTCATGGGGGACGCCCTGGCGGTGAGCCTGCTGCTGCGGCGCGATTTCAGCCCGGAGGATTTCGCCGCCCTTCACCCGGCAGGCACCCTGGGCCGGGGGATGCTGCTCGAGGTGCGGGAGCTGATGGTCAGCGGAGATGATACTCCGATGGTCGATATACAGGCCAGGATGAAAGAGGTATTGATGGTACTGGTAGGAAAACGCGGAATCTGCCCGGTGGTGGATGGGGACCGGCGCCTGGTGGGAGTGGTAACCGACGGCGATTTCAAACGGCTGCTGAACCGTACCACCGATTTTCTGGATATACCGGCAACCGAGGTGATGACCAGAACTCCCAAGAGCGTTCATCCCGATGAGCTGTGCGTTAGTGCGGTAAAGAAAATGGAAGAGTTCTCCATCATCTCCATGCCGGTGGTCGATGACCATAGCCGGGTAGTCGGGGTGGTGCACCTGCACGACCTGATGAGAGCCAGGATTATTTGAAGACAGGCACGAAGTTTTATAGTTACTGGTGGTTCGTTTATGGTTTTTCACTATCAACTCTTTAAAAAGTTTCGGGTTTAATCCTCTTTCAATCGTTAACCGTCAACTGACCACTGACTTATCACCTCTGAGTTAATACATGTGGATTTTTAAAACCATGACGCCCTTTTGTTTTTCTGCAGGGGCTTTTTTTGTTTTATTGCTGCTCATTGCGCCCGGCTGCCAGCGACCCGGGTTGGATGAGGAGCCTGTCTCCGGGGGTGAAAGCCCGGTTATCCCGGACCAGGTATTCGAGGGTTTCGAGATGACCATTACCGAAAGCGGCATTAAAAAGGGCTGGATTAGGGCGCGCCTGGCCGAAAAGTACGAGTCCCGGAAACTTTTTACGGTCAAGTTTCCTGAAGTGATTTTTTATTCTCCCAGCGGCGCGGTCCAATCAGTGATGACCTCGCGCCGGGGCCTGATTCACATCAGCTCCGGAGACATGGAAGCCTTCGATTCAGTGGTGGTGATCTCTGCGGACAGTCTGAAAATTCTCGAAACTCAGCATCTGGTCTGGAAAAAAGTGGAGAATGTCATCCTTGGAGACTCGGCCGTGGTTATTCGGGTCAGGGGCAGGGGAGTTATCTACGGCGATGGGATAGTCTCCGATGCCGGCTTCGATAACGTGGAGGTCAAAAATCCGACCGGAGATATCAATGTTCTGGGGAAAAGCCAATAGAACCGCCGGGTCGGTTTTTTTTCTGGCGGCCGTTCTCTGGATATTCTCATCGCCGCTGCCGGGACGGGAATCTGGAGTTGACGGATCGAGCGAAGCGGAAAAGAAAGTCCCTTTCACCATAGAGCGGGCCGACCATTTTTTTCAGCGTACCGATTCCGCCGGGATCGAGCGCTTTATCCTCCAGGGCAATGTCCTGATAATCCGGTCCGGATCGCGAATCCGCTGTGGAGTTCTCACCTATTTCCCCGACAGCCGCCGTTTCCTCTGCCTCGACTCGGTCCTCCTGACCGATGCGGACCGCCGGGTGCATTCGGATACCTTGTTATACTATGTGGATGAAGCGCGCTACCGAGCTCTGGGAAGCCTGCGCTGGGCCAGCGGAAGCCTTACCGGCTCGGGCCGTCAGGGGGACTACTACCGCTCGGAGGACCTTCTGGTGGTCGAGGGCCAGGCCGTGGCGGAAGACAGCCTGCACCGGATCGAGGCGGAAAAACTCGAGCACGACAACAAAAATGCCCGGCTGTGGGCCACGGGCGGTCTCATCCTGACCGAGAAAAAGTCCCGTTCGAAAGCCGCAGCGGCCAGCGGCCTGTATGAGAGCTCCTCCGGTATCACCACGCTTACCGGAAGGCCGCTGCTGGACTTTTACGATAAAACCGATACGCTCCGGCTTAAACCCTACCATCTGACCTGCGACCGTCTGGTGAGTTTCGGCGGGGACAGCATGGCCGCTGTCGGTCGGGTTCGGTTATGGGATGACAGCCTGACAATTACCTCGGACAGCCTGTTCCACGTCGCCCAAAGCGGGCGCAGTTATTTCCGCGCGGGCGAACCACGCATCGATAACCCCTCTTACAACATGCGCGGCGAGCAGATAGATGTTCATACCCGCGACCGCCGGCTGGAACGTGTGGTGGCTGTCGGAAAGGCACGCGGTGAGTTCTATCAAAACGGCCCGGCACGCGATGATTCCGCCGCAGTAGCAGGCAACTGGATCGAGGGAGATACGCTCAACGTGGTTTTCAGCCCCGGAAGCCTGGACAGCATTGTGGCCTCGGGTAGTGCTCGCAGCTATTTCCGGGAAAATCCCCAGGCTGCACTAAACTATGTGATCGGCTCCAGAATAGTTCTGGTCTGGAGGGAAGGGCTGGTCGATAGGGTGGAGGTCGCCGGAGGAGGGCGTGGACTGCATCTTTTACCGGACACTTTTGACCAAATGTCTGTTAATCCTGACTCTGCAGGCATGGATACCCTGGTACAGAAATGGAAATAACGGATAAACCATTGACTTTAGCCGACCATCTAAATTAAATTAATATAGAAATGGCATGAATTTTGTTCGGGCCTTTTTAAACTGTGTTACAAGTGATTGGATACCGAGCGGCTTTTTTCCAGTTGCATATCAAGCAAAGGATATCCTGAATCGAACAAAAGACAGTTTCAGTCAAGTCAGTGGATCAGGCCCACCTGAAGGCCGACAGCCTGGTCAAGATTTATAAGGACAGGCGGGTTGTTGACGAGGTTGAGGTGGAGGTCACCCGGGGTGAGGTTGTCGGGCTGCTCGGGCCCAACGGGGCGGGGAAAACCACGACATTTTACATGATTGTCGGCATTATCCGTCCGAATGCGGGCAGCATCCACCTCTCCGGCGAAAATATTACCGGCCTGCCCATGTATAAACGGGCTCGCCGGGGAATCGGCTATCTGCCGCAGGAGCCCTCAGTCTTTCGCAAGCTGACTGTTGAAGATAACCTGCTGGCCATTCTGGAAACGCTTCACCTCTCGAAAAAGGAGCGTAAGCGGCGGCTGGAAGAACTGCTCAATGAGCTCGACCTGGATAAACTGCGAAAATCGAAAGCTTACTCCTTGTCCGGTGGCGAACGCCGTCGCCTGGAAATAACCAGGTCCCTGATAACCGAACCGAAGTTCATCCTGCTCGATGAGCCGTTCGCCGGGATCGATCCGATCGCGGTGGATGATATCCAACAGATCATTGCAAGGCTCAAACAGCGAGGGATCGGAATTCTGGTGACCGACCACAACGTGCGTGAGACCCTGCAAATTACCGATCGCGCCTATATCATGTTCGAGGGACGGATCCATTTGAGTGGAGATGCTGAAACTCTGATCAACGATCCGACCGCCAAAAAGCTTTATCTGGGACACGATTTCCGTATGTAAACCTCTGGTTGTTTAAGTTGGTTTTTCACTAAGCGGCATCCTTAACGGTTTCTACTGTCATGGCCCTTCAAAATCGCATGGAGCTCCAGTACCGTCAGGAGCTTACAATCAACCCCAGGCTGTACCAGGCTATGGACTTGCTGCACATGCCTCTGCTGGACTTGCAGATGCATCTGAAGCAGGAGTTGATGGTAAATCCTTTCCTCGAAATGATCGAGGAGATGGAGGATGGCATCGAAGCGGCGGAGGGGGAAACGGGCGAGGATACGGACCAGAAGACCGCCGAAGAGGGAACCCCTGATTCTGACTCGGAGGCCGAGCCTGCTGAAACCGGGGAGGAAACCGTTCCGGAGGAAGATCAGGAGGATGCTCCGATCAATGATGTGGCGGTCGAAGGGGACCTTACCAACAGCAGTGGACAGGAGGATGTGGATTGGGACAAGGTTATGAACGAAGGGGAGTTCGACACCGATAACTATGTCCAGGAGATCGAAGACCGCGAATTTTACGAGAAAGCTCCGAGTAACGGGCGCTCGCTCTACGAATTTCTTACCGAACAGTTTGTGCTGCAGAGAACCACCGAGAACCAGCGTGCAATCGGCGAGGAGATTATCGGCGATATCAATGATGACGGGTACTTGAACAGCTCGGTTTCCGAAATCGCTTTCCGCTTGAGGGTCAGCGAGGAGGAGGTGGATGAGGTTCTGAGGATAATCCAGTCACTGGATCCTATCGGAGTGGGCGCGCGGGATCTGAAGGAATGCCTGTTGATCCAGTTGCGTGAGAACGGAAACCAGAACAGCCTGGCCTATCGCCTGGTGGATGAGTTTTTCGAGCAACTCTCGAAACGCCACTGGCAGGAAATAGCGCGTATTTTGGGGATCGGCCTTAAAGAGGTTCAAGACGCCGCGGATGTGGTGAGCCGGCTGGAGCCCCGGCCCGGGCGGTTCTATACGGCAGGCCGGGATGACAACTATGTCATCCCGGATTTGATCGTTGAAAAAGTCGAAGGCGAGTACCTGGTTTATGTCAACGACAACAACCTGCCTAAGCTAAGGTTAAGCCGCTCCTACCAGGAGGTCGCCCGTAACCGGAAAAAATTTACCGGCGAAGCCAAGGAATTCATTTATAACAAGTTGAACAGCGCCAACTGGTTGATTCAGGCAATCGAGCAGCGTAAGCAAACCATGCTCAAAGTCATGCGTTTCATCCTGGAAAAGCAGTACGATTTTTTTGAACACGGAATCTCACACCTTAAACCCTTAACCCTGAGGGAGGTTTCCGAGGCAATAGATATGCACGAGTCCACGATCAGCCGGGTGACCAACGACAAGTACGCCCAGACCCCGCGAGGAGTGTTCCAGCTTAAATTCTTTTTCAGTGTGGGGCTTACCAGTTATACCGGTGAAGATGTCTCCGCCCGGGGGATCAAGGACACAATCAGCAAGATGATCGAGAATGAAGACAACTCCCGTCCCCTTACCGACCAGGAGATAGTAGCGCGCCTTAAAGACGACGGCATTCAGATTGCCAGAAGAACGGTGGCCAAGTACAGGGATCAACTCGGCCTCCTGCCCGCCAGAATGCGAAAGAGAGTGTAAGGCTCGAAGCCGAATGGTATAGGTGCATCGGAGGCAAAACCTTTTTCCCCTGTCTTTAAACCGGACAAGCACAACCGGCGGATAATGGACGGCGAAAAGAAGGGCTTTCAGCCGTTTTGCAAAAGTCAACGGAAGGAGGATTTAATGCAAATCACTATCACGGGAAAGCAGAGGACCCTTAGTGATAGCTTAAAACAATACATTGAAGGAAAAGTTACCGAGCTGACTAATTTTTATGAGAGAATCATTGATGCAAAGGTAGTCTTGACCAGGGAGAACAAGAACCAGGTTGTGGTGATACATTTGAGAGTAGCCGGCCAGACTCTTATCACCGAGAACAAGAGCACCAACCTTCGGGCAGCTATCGATGCCGGTATCGACAAATTAGAAAAACAACTCGTTAAGTATAAACAGAAGTGGCAGCGCAAGGGCGTTAAGCAACAGGAGAATCTATCACTCGATGTCGAGCGATCTGTCGACATCGAGGAGCCCGAGCCAGCAGAAGAACAGGGAGCGATCCTGACTTTTGAGGAGGAAGACGAGGCGGACCTGTCCCAAAGAACCGGATCGTAGGGCAGTCATTTTTTCGAGACCGTTGAACGCGCAAGCCGCGTCTTCCTGTTTTCATGGAGGTCGCGGTTTTGCGCAAGTATAGCCGGCGACCAAGGGAGGATGTTAGTTATGTCAAAGGTACTCAAGGTGGAAGATTTCCTTAACAGGCAAAAGGAAAAATTCAGCCTTCGCCTGTTCACCGGAAAGCATACCCTGAAAAGTGAAATAATCAATAACGAGGTCAGCCGGCCGGGATTGGTGCTCGCCGGTTTTATCGGGCGTTTTGCCTATGATAGAACACTTATTTTCGGCGAAACCGAGATCTCCTACATGGAAAATCTCTCCAAAGAAAGGCTCGAGCTCTACCTGGAGAAGATGATTTCGTTCGATATTCCCTGCATGATTGTCTCCAAAGGAATGCGCCCGCCTAAAATAATGATCGAGATTGCCAACCGCCGCGGCCTGCCGATTCTCGGCACTAAAGCCGGTACCCAGGACTTTCACCGGAAGCTGGCGGCTTACCTGGAAAATTATTTCGCACCCCGCACTTTCGTGCATGGTACCCTGGCCGATGTTTACGGGGTGGGACTGCTTTATATCGGACCCAGCGGTATCGGAAAAAGCGAGTGCGTACTGGACCTGGTGGAGCGGGGACACCGGATGGTCTGTGATGACGTGGTCCATGTAATCAGTGTTGGGGAAAATACCCTGGTGGGGATGGGCAATGAGAGGTTAAGCCATCACATGGAAATTCGGGGCCTGGGCATTATCGATGTCTTTCGGCTGTTCGGCATTCGGGCCGTACGCGCCCGCAAAAGAATCGAGGTAGTAGTCCAGCTCGAACGCTGGAATGAAACCGCCGAGTACGACCGCACCGGCCTGGAGGGCCGGACCACTAATATCCTGGATGTAGAACTGCCGCTGGTAATAGTCCCCTTAGTGCCCGGCAAGAACATCACCGTGATCAGCGAGGTGATTGCCATGAATTACCTGCTAAAGCTGAAAGGACACCACAGCGCGGAGGAGTTCAACCGGAGATTACTTGAACAAATGAACCTTGATCATTATATTGAGGAATTAACCGGTACCAAGACCGAGTAGTTGCCGCTGCAGTTAAAACTCAATGTTCGTCCGGGTTTGATCTATTCACGCCCGATACTTCTCATGTTTGAATCAGTGGTACAAAATCCGTCATGCCGCAAATCGAGCTTAAGGTTAAAAACAAACTTGGGTTGCACGCCAGGCCCGCAGCCCAACTGGTTGAAGCCACTAAGAAATTCAAAAGCGAAATCACCATATCCAAAAACGATGTGCAGGTCAATGCCAAGAGTATCATGGGTGTGATGATGCTGGCGGCCGAGGTCGGCTCGGTGCTGGTTGTCAGTGCGGATGGGGAGGATGCCCAGGAGGCTCTTCAGGAGATATCCAGGCTGTTTGAGCGTAAATTCGATGAGGAATAGCCATGTCGCCCGACTTGTCCGAAAACCTCGTTAAAACGACCAGAAGAAAGAAGAGCGGCGAGATTGTTGTCTCCGGACAGGCGGCTTCTCCCGGTGTGGTAATCGGCAAAGCCTTTGTCATTCCCCACGGGATTCCCACCGTGCCGGTCAAGAAACTGGGTGCAAAAGATATCAACAATGAAATCCGGCGTTTCCGGGCGGCCCTGGCCGCCACCCGCAAACAACTTATCGAGCTGCAGAATAACCTCAAGAAGAAACTGAGCGATTATACTACACGCATCTTCGATGCCCACCTGCTGATGCTCGAGGATGCAATGGCGGTAGATCAGACCATCGGTCTGATCCGCGAAAAACGCATGGGAGCCGAGCAGGCCTTCTCATTGACCATCGAGGGGATTACCAGGATTATCGGGGCCCACCAGCAGGACCAGTATATCCGTGAAAGACTCGAGGACATCCGGGATGTCGAGCGCCGGGTCTTGGAAAACCTCATGGGGGTCTGCGATATTTTCCGGATCAAGCTGAAAAGTCCGGTGGTGCTGGTAGCCCATGATCTGACTCCCAGCCAGACCGCGCAGCTCGAGCGCAGGTCTATCCTCGGATGTGCCACCGATGTCGGCGGCACCACCAGCCACACCGCAATTCTCAGCCGCTCGCTGGAGATTCCCTCGGTAGTCGGTCTGGGCGATATCTCCGAACGGGTTCAGAGCGGAGATGAGATCATTTTGGATGGTTTCTCCGGAAGGGTGGTGATCAATCCCAAGCGCAGAACGGTCGAGGAGTATTATTCCAAGAGCAGGCAATCCAAGGCCCTGGCAACCAGGCTGTCCAAACTGGTTTCCCTGCCGGCGAATACCGTTGACGGCCATTTTGTCGAGCTTTCCGCCAATATCGAGTTCCCGGAGGAAGTAACCTCGGTAATCAGCCACGGCGCCAAGGGCGTAGGGCTGTTTCGCACGGAATTTCTCTATCTCACCCGGGAGAGCCTGCCCACGGAACACGAACAATACCTGGCCTACGCCGATGTGGCCCGGCGACTGAAACCGGACCCGGTCATCATCCGCACCCTGGATGCCGGGGCGGACAAGTTTTCCACACACTTCCAGTCCAGCCCCGATCCAAACCCTTTTCTGGGAAACCGGGCTATTCGCATCTGCCTGAAGCACAAGGATATCTTTCGTACCCAGTTGAGAGCCATTTTCCGTGCCACCGTGCATGGAAATATAAAAATTCTGTTACCGTTTATCTCCACCATTGAGGAGTTGAAAAAGTCGCTGGCTTTTATACGCAAGGTACGCCGTGAACTGGAGGCCGAAAAGGTGCCGATGGCCGAGGATGTCGAAGTGGGAATAATGATCGAGGTGCCCTCGGCAGCCATGATGGTCGAGGAGTTCGTGCGCTACGCCGATTTTATCAGTATCGGCACCAACGACCTGATCCAGTACGTAATGGCTGCCGATCGGGGGAACGAGCGAGTGGCCAACCTCTACCAGCCGTTGAATCCGGCGGTTATTCGCCTGATTCAACAGGTGATAACCGCGGCCAAACGTAATAATACCTGGGTCGGTGTCTGCGGAGAGATGGCGAGCTATCCGCATACCGCGCTGCTGCTGATAGGAATGGGTGTGGATGAGCTTTCCACCAGTCCCTCGGCGATCCCGGAAATAAAGAAAATCATCCGCTCCATCTCGTACAAGCATGCCCGCAAAGTGGCCGAAAAAGTTCTTTCCCTGCACAGTGTGGGCAGGATCAAGAACTACCTCATGCATGAGGTGGAGGAAATAGATAAAGGTATCAAGGATCTGTTCGGGGAATGATCGATCTCATTTAAGCGCTCTCAAGACTGCCTTCGATCGAATCCTTTTTCCGGGGTTCGAACGGGGGTTTTTTTGTAACCGATCTGTCACCATAATTTTTCGGCTTACCGGGAAACCATGAAAATAAGCCCGGCCAAATAACACCTTCCTTTGGAACATAAGATGTCGGTTTTGATCGATTATCACGTTCATACCCGGTACTGCGGCCATGCCAAGGGAACGATGCCGGAGTACGTGGAGCAGGCCGTGGCCCTGGGTCTGGAGGAAATCGGTTTCAGCGGGCATTATCCGTATCCGCCCCGATTCGAACCGCCCCTGCCGGATTGCGTGATTCCCGCCGAGTCGTTCGGCGATTATCTGAACGAGGCTCGAAAACTGCGTGAGCTCTACGCCGGCAGGATCAGAATCAGAATCGGCGCCGAGTTCGATTACCTGGGTGAACCCTACCGTATCCGGCCTCTGGAGGTTGCACGAAGCCTTGGACTGGACTTCTGCATGGCCAGCGTGCATATTATCGACGGCCTGGTGGTCGACTATACTCCGGAGATATTAGTCGAAGGGCTCGAGCGCCTGGGCTGGGATATCGACAGCCTGTACCAACGGTATTACCAGGAACTTATCGAGGTTGCGGCACCCGGCTTCTGCACCACGCTCGGACACCTGGACCTGGTCAAGAAATTCAATAACGACCCGCGGCTGGTTCCCCGGAAAGACTACGCTGAGCTGATCGACCGGCTCCTGGATGCCATGGCTTCTTCCGGCACGGCAATGGAGGTCAACACCGCCGGCTGGGACAAACCCTGCGCCGAGCAGTACCCGGCCGCAGAGATTATCCGGCGGGCGAAAGACAAAGGGGTGCGTATCACCACGGGCAGCGATGCCCATGCTCCCGGGCAAGTCGGACGGCACTACGACAGGCTGGAAATTTTACTGAAAGAACTGGGAATCGGACAACTGGTGGGTTTTGACCGGCTCGAACCGGTCTGTTTCCCTCTTTGAGGCTGTCCCGCCGGAAGGAGTTAAGATTATTCGGATCGAGTAATTCTTCTACTGAGGAGGCGGCGATATTTAAACGAATCGGACTTACCAGCTGGATTTTTATCGGTATCCTGCTGGGGGTCATCTGCGGACATCTGGTGGGCGAGCCGCTGCTGGTGGTCTCCCAGCCCATGGGCACGGTTTTTCTGACCTTGCTTAAAATGGTAATCGTGCCTCTGATTTTAAGCTCGATCATTACCGGGGTCGCCGGAATCGGGGATACCGGCAAACTCGGACGCATGGGTATCAAGACGCTGATCTACTACCTGACCACCTCTCTGCTGGCCATCCTCACGGGCTTGATGGTGGTGAACATCTTTAAGCCGGGTGTGGGAGCGGAACTGGGCCTTGCACCGCTGGAGGAGAAGATTACGGCTCAGGGAACCGGAGTGGTGGACATCCTGCTGCGTATGATCCCGGAGAATCCCGTGCAGGCCGCGGCCGAGGGCAGGATGCTGCCGCTGATATTTTTTGCTGTCATTTTCGGTGTATTTATCACCAGGGTCAAAGCGGAGACCGGCAGGCCGGTTCAGGACTTTATCGCCGGTGTTTTCGAGGTGATGATGAAAATGACCCGCTTTATCATCTACCTGACACCTTTCGGGGCGTTCGGCCTGGTGGGTTCCATCGTGGCCAGGACCGGGTTCGCCCCTTTTTTACCCCTGGGATTGTACGCGGCCTGCGTGGTCCTGGCCCTGGTGCTGCATAGTTGTGTGACCCTGCCGCTGCTGCTGCGCTTTATCGGTGGAATCGACCCGGTCAAACACGTTAAGGCCATGGCTCCGGCCCTGATGACAGCTTTTTCCACGGCTTCCAGTTCGGCCACTCTGCCGCTGACTATGGAATGCGCCGAGGATAGGGCTGGGGTCTCCAATCGAACCAGCAGCTTTGTCCTGCCCCTGGGAGCTACGGTCAACATGGACGGCACCGCGCTTTATGAGTGCGTGGCCGTGATTTTTATCGCCCAGTACTATGTTTCCCACGGCCAGGGGGAGGCTCTGTCTCTGGCCCAACAGGCCGTGGTGGTGATCACCGCCCTGCTGGCCTCCATCGGGGCGGCTGGGATTCCAATGGCGGGCCTGGTGATGAT
>CAZSTM010000042.1:9041-14381 GCA_964609635.1 uncultured Gemmatimonadales bacterium | reverse complement strand
TAACGAGCCCTACCCTGTGCCCCTACCACTAACAAATGCCTCCTGCCTCCTGCCTCGTCCCTTTGTGCCTGTCTTTATCCTTGCAGACGGGCCCGCGTCTGGTAAAGCTTCTAATTTGCGAGGGGTAAGCGCCCGGGATACAGGTTTTCTCGATAAAGGCAAAAGGATTGACAGGCCAGATAGGGGATTCTATATTAACAATCGTTTGAAACTCCTTCATTTGCAGCATCTTGGCTGTTAAACGACCCATACCCTGCGCGGCGCGAGAAGGGATTTTTCACACCGCGAACCTGGAATCGCCGTGCGTACCCTTACCGAGGGTAAGGGCTTTTTAAATCAACCGGAGGAGTCAATGAAAGGTGTAATCCTGGCAGGCGGCCTGGGTTCTCGTCTGCTTCCGCTGACCAAGATTACTAATAAGCATTTGCTGCCGATTTATGATAAGCCGATGATCTACTACCCGATCGAGACCCTTATCAATGCCGGCATCCAGGACATCCTGATTGTCACCGGGGGCAACCACGCGGGCGAGTTTCTCAAGCTGCTCGGTAACGGCAAGGAATTCGGGCTGAAGCATGTAAACTATACCTATCAGGAGGGTGAGGGAGGGATCGCCGAGGCGCTCGGACTGTCTCGTCACTTTTGCGACGATGAAAAGATAGTTGTCATTCTCGGCGACAACATCATCGAGCGCAATATCGTCCAGGCGGTGAAAGAGTTCGAGCGGCAGCCGGCCGGGGGCAAGATCCTGCTCAAGGAGGTGCCCGATCCCGAGCGCTTCGGGGTGGCCGGGCTGGAGGGGGATAAGGTGGTGCGAATCGTGGAAAAACCCAAGGAATTCATCTCCAACTATGCCGTGGTGGGGATTTACATGTATGACTCCCGGGTTTTCGAGATAATCGACAGTTTAAAGCCCTCGGATCGTGGAGAGTTGGAAATTACCGACGTCAACAATTATTACCTGAATCGCGATGAGCTTACCTACGGAATACTCGACGGCTGGTGGACCGATGCCGGAACCTTTGATTCTCTCTTGCGAGCGAACAAATTAGTGGCCGAGACCGGAGCCAACCACCTGTAAAGACCCGAATCAGCCCCCTAGCACGATAAACTCTAAAAAGTCAATCGAATACACCTTAACTTATCATAGGAGCGCTGATGATCGAAGGCGTGATAATCAAGAAACTGAAAGTGATTCCCGACGAGCGGGGACGGGTGATGGAAATACTGCGGGATGATGACGATTTTTTCGAGCGCTTCGGTCAGGCCTACCTGACCACCGTTTATCCAGGTGTGGTCAAAGCGTGGCACTACCATAAAAAGCAAACCGATCACGTTACCGTGGTTAACGGGATGATCAAGCTGGTTCTTTGTGACTGGCGCAAGGACAGCGCCACCTACCGTGAGATCGTGGAACTTTTTGTCGGTGAGCATAATGCGCTCCTGGTTAGGATACCTCCGATGGTGCTGCACGGCTGGAAAGGGATTGGCCGGGAAGAGGCCGGGGTGATCAACATCCCGGACGCTCATTACGAAGCCGGCGGTCCGGATGAACAGCGCCTGCCCTATGATAGCGATGAGGTCGGTTATGACTGGGAGATCAAGTTTCGCTAGTACGCGTTCCGGTCGCGTCTGACGGCCGGGGTGTTGACGGATTGGTAATCTTAGAGGGCGCAAGGCCATGAAACTGCTGGTTACCGGTGGGGCTGGATTTATAGGCTCAAATTTTATCCATTACATGTTGGGCAAGCACCCGCAGTTGCGGATTGTCAACGTGGACAAGCTCACCTATGCCGGGAACCTGGAAAATTTCTCGGAGCTGGAAGGTGACCCCCGACACGCTTTTTTCCGGCTGGATATCTGTGACACCCGGGCCATGGAGAAACTTTTCGCCGAGGAAGCTCCGGATGCAGTGGTCAATTTCGCCGCCGAGAGCCATGTGGACCGCAGCATCACCGGGCCGGAGGTGTTTGTCAGGACCAATGTACTGGGTACTCTTAGCTTGCTGGAAGCGGCGCATAAGTCCGGGACGGGCCTTTTTCTGCAGATCAGTACCGACGAGGTGTATGGTTCCCTGGGCGAGAGCGGTTTTTTCACCGAATCCAGCCCTCTGCAGCCTAACAGTCCCTACGCGGCCTCCAAAACAGGGGCCGACCACCTGGTGCGGGCCTACCACCGGACGCATGGGTTGGACACGCGGATCACCCGCTGCTCGAACAATTACGGTCCGTACCAGTTCCCCGAGAAACTGATCCCGCTGATGCTGACCAACGCCATGGAGGGGATCCAATTGCCGGTCTACGGGGACGGCCTTCAGGTGAGGGACTGGATTTACGTCCTCGACCACTGCCGGGCGCTGGAGCTGGTTCTGGAAAAAGGGCGTGCCGGCGAGGTTTACAACGTGGGTGGGGTGGCGCAAATGACCAACCTGGACACCGTGCGCACCATCCTGGATGCCATAGGCGCGGACCATTCGCTGATTCGTTTTGTGGAAGACCGTCCGGGGCACGACCGCCGCTATGCTATCGACAGCTCGAAATTACAGAATGAACTGGGGTGGAAACCAACAGTGGATTTCCCCGCCGGGATCGCCGAGACTATCCAATGGTACCGGGCCCATCGAAGCTGGTGGCAGAATATCAAGTCCGGAGAATACCGTCACTACTACGAAAAGATGTACGGAAACCGGCTATGAGAATTTTAGTCACCGGGGCGGCGGGGATGCTGGGGCGTGACCTGGTGGTCGCTCTGGCCGCCGGGCACGAAGTGCGGGGTGTGGACCTGGATGAGGTCGATATAACCGATTCAGCGGCGGTAGGACGGCTGATCGACAATTCGGCGCCGGAACTGGTGATCCACGCCGCGGCATATACCGATGTGGAGCGCGCCGAGAGCGAGCCGGACAGAGCGATGGAGGTCAACGGGCAGGGAGCCGCCAATATGGCCGAAGCTTGTGCTGCGGCCGGAACCCGGATGATCCTGATCGGCACGGATTTTGTTTTTGACGGCGCTATGAGCCGGCCTTACCGCGAATCCGACCCGGTCAATCCGCTCAATGTCTATGGCAGGAGCAAACTGGAAGGCGAGCTACTCGCCCGCAAGGCCCTGCCCGCACTGACCGTGCTCCGCACCGCCTGGCTTTACGGCGCCCACGGCGACAGTTTTTTAAAGAAGATTTTAAGGGCCTCGGCCGGGGAAAAAAGTCTCCAGGTGGTAGACGATCAGAGGGGAAGTCCCACCTGGACGGTAGACCTGGCGGCGACCATCGGCCGGATGATCGCCCGGGACATACGGGGTTTGCTCTACCACGCGGCCGGGGCCGGGTCCTGCACTCGCTTTGAGCTGGCTGAGGAGCTGTTTGCCGTTCTGGGGATTACCCACTGCAAACTGGAGCCGGCGGCCTCCGGGAGCTTTCCTTCTCCGGTCAAACGTCCGGCCAACAGCGCTCTAGACTGCCAACGGCTTCGCCAGGAGGGAATAGAACCACCCAGGCCCTGGCGGGAGGCTCTGAAAGATTTCGCCACCAGGCACCTGACTTCCCGGATCCAGCCGGAACCAGGGAACCGGGAATGACCGTAAACGGGGAAAAGACCGGTAAAACCTATCGCAGATGGACACTCTGGCTGCAGGTGGCGCTGTGGATGGCTGTTATTTTCACTCTCGGCTCGATGCCGATCCAGGATGAACCGATTTATTTTTTCAGGTTCCAGGATAAGTTGATTCACCTGCTGGAGTTCGGAATCCTGGGACTGCTGGCAGTCAGAGCCCTGTATCTGGGCGGGCCCCGTAGCAGGTCGGCCTACTGGTGGTGCATCGGCCTGGCGATCCTTTACGGCGTTCTGGATGAGCTGCACCAGTATTACATCCCCGGCCGTACGGTGGAAGTGGCCGATCTGGCCATGGATTGGCTGGGAGTTTTTCTGCCGGCCTGGGCCTACCTGGCTTCCAGGGGCGAGAGGCTTTTCCGCTAAGAGAAAATAAGAAAAAATGGAGTTTATCACTCGATGAAATACAAGGCGCCGCGGGGCACCCAGGACATCCTTCCGGGCCAGGTGGAACGCTGGCAGCAACTGGAACAGGTCGCCCGCACGATCATGGAACGGTACGGTTACCGGGAGATTCGCACCCCGGATTTCGAGGAGGAGAAGCTTTTCCACCGCACCGTGGGCGAGGAAACCGACATCGTGGCCAAGGAGATGTACTGTTTCACCGACCGCAAGGACCGCCGCCTGGCTCTTCGCCCCGAGGGGACCGCGCCGGTGATCCGCTCCTACATCGAGAACTCCCTGTGGAACGAGCGTAAGCTGCAGAAACTCTACTACCTGGGGCCGATGTTCCGCTACGACCGGCCGCAAAAGGGGCGCTACCGCCAGTTCCACCAGATCGGCGCCGAGGCCGTGGGCAGCCTCAGTCCCCTGGTCGATGCCGAGGTGATCGCCATGATGGAGGCGGTGTTGCAAGGGGCCGGAATCAAAAGGCTGATCCTGAAGCTCAACAGCCTGGGAGATACCCCGAGCCGCACAGCCTATAAAGAGGCCCTGGTTAAATATTTTACCGGAAAAAAAGAAAAACTCTGCGGGGATTGCCGGGTGCGGCTGAAAAAGAATCCCATGCGCATCCTGGACTGCAAGGTTCCCTCATGCAAGGGCTTGAGCGTGGATATACCGCCGATGGAGGATTTCTTGAGCACCCAAGCCCGGGAGCATTACCGGCAGGTGCAGCACTGGCTTAAAGTGCTCGGGGTGCCTTACGAAAAGGACAAGAACCTGGTGCGGGGCCTGGATTACTATACCCGCACGGCTTTCGAGATTCATCACGGAGAACTCGGGGCTTCGGTCGCACTCGGAGGCGGCGGCCGCTATGACGAGCTGGTGGCCGAATGCGGCGGGCCGGACACCCCGGGTATCGGCTTTTCCCTGGGAACCGAGAGGGTGTTGCTTGCTATTGAACAGGATGCAGGGACTATAACTGAGGAAGAGCTATATAAAAGAAAACCCGGTATTTATCTGGTCTGGCTGGGGGAAGACACCCTCGACGCCGCCTTTTCCCTGGCCGGAATCCTCAGGAAAAAGATGCGGGTAGAGATGAGTCTGGAGCCTGCAAGCCTCAAGGCCCAACTGCGGCAGGCCGATAAGTTAAAGTTGAGCCATGCCCTGATACTGGGTGAAAGAGAATTGGCCGAAAGGAAATACCCGCTTAAGGACTTATCATCAGGTGAACAGGAAGATGTTAATTTATTATTTTTATATTCAACACTATGTAAAAAACTGAATTATAATAAAGATGAAGAAACTGAAAGAATTTATAATAAATGGTGTAGAAAACTATACCCAAAATATT
>CAZSTM010000042.1:2380-9031 GCA_964609635.1 uncultured Gemmatimonadales bacterium | reverse complement strand
ATATTTCAATAACATTGTTGATAATTATTCTAAGCTTATTAAGGGGGGTGAAGAGTTTTAATAATTTTAATTCTGAAATTACTCCTCAGGGGCCCTGTCTCACTGGTTTCACAATGATCATTGTATGAGCACAGCATGCTGTGCCTGTACAAATTATTTCACTGGATGAGTAACACACCCCTGTATCCCCTCTTGATAGAGGGGAATTTTAAAGCGCAGGAACGAAAAAAGATAAAATCCCCTCTTGAGAGGGGTGTCCGCTTCAGCGGACGGGGTGTGTAATTGGAAATTTAACATGAAGAACGGATTATTATTGATATAATTTCTTGAGACCTGATAATTGTATTCCAATGCCCTTGCACCGGAACGGAGGATTAAAATAGCTTCTACACAGAGAAACATTCACCAGACTTATTATCGAACCCACACTTGCGGCAGTCTCGCCAAATCCGACAGCGGTACGGAAGTAACCCTTGTGGGCTGGGTTTTTCGCTGGCGCGATCACGGCGGCATAGTTTTCGTGGACCTGCGCGACCGCTACGGGGTGACCCAGGTGGTTTTCGACCGCAAGTCCTCGGAGCAGGATATCGATGCCCTGGCCCATCGTCTGCGCGCGGAATTTGTAATCCGCATCAAGGGCAAGGTGCGGCCGCGGCCCGAGGGCACGGTCAATCCATCCCTGGCCACCGGCGAGATCGAGATCAGCGCCAGCCACCTGGAAGTGCTGTCCGAGAGCGAGAACCCGCCATTTCGGCTGGATGACAAAGGCTCGGTGAGCGAGGACCTGCGCCTGAGCTATCGTTACCTGGACCTGCGCCGCGAGGAGCTGCAGCGCTACCTGACAATCCGTCATAAGGCGATCTCGGCGGCCAGGAAATATTTCGACGATAATGATTTCCTGGACGTGGAGACACCGATCCTGTGCAAGCCCACTCCCGAGGGGGCGCGGGATTTCCTGGTGCCTGCACGCTTGCATCCGGGTAAGTTCTACGCCCTGCCGCAGAGCCCCCAGCTCTACAAGCAGTTGCTGCAGATCGGTGGTTTCGACCGCTACTACCAGATCGCCCGCTGTTTCCGGGATGAGGACCTGCGCGCGGACCGTCAGCCGGAGTTTACCCAGATAGATGTCGAAATGTCGTTTATTTCCGAGGATGACATAATCCGCGTGACCGAGGAGATGCTCCAGGCGATATTCAGCGAAACCCTGGGAGTCGAGGTGAAATTGCCGTTTCCCCGCCTGAGTTACACCGAGGCCATGGAGCGTTACGGCTGCGACTGCCCGGATATCCGCTTCGGACTGGAGATACAGGATTTCTCAAAGGCTTTCTCCGGCTGTGGCTTCCGGGTCTTCGAATCCATGCTCGAAACCGGCCAGCGCATTCGCGGGATCGTGGTTCCCGGTGCCGCCCGCTACAGCCGCAAGGAGCTGGACGACCTGGAGGCGGTGGCGGTGGAGATGGGAGCCAAGGGGCTGGTCTGGCAGCGCGTGGGAAGTCCCGGTGCGCACGACAGCTCGATCAAGAAGATAGTAGGCCAGGAAACTTTCGACCGGGCCGCGGAACTGGCACAGGCCTCCGAGGGGGATTTGATAGTCTTTATCGGCGGCCCGGACCATATGAGTTCCAAGGTGCTGGCCCGCCTGCGCCAGGTGCTGGGCGAGAAAGAAAAAATGATCGACCGGGAAAAATATGAGTTTATCTGGGTGACAGATTTCCCGCTGTTCGAAACCGACCCGGTAACCGGAGCGCTGAGCCCGGCTCATCATCCTTTTACCAGTCCCCACCCGGATGACCTGGACAAGCTCGAATCAAACCCCGCCGAGGTACGCAGCCGGGCCTATGATGTTGTGTTAAACGGCAGCGAGATCGGCGGCGGCAGCATCCGTATCCACCGCAGGGATGTGCAGCGAAAGATTTTCTCCGTGCTCGGTATCTCTGAAAAGGATGCCGAATACAAGTTCGGTTTCCTGCTCAAAGCCCTGCAGTTCGGTGCTCCGCCCCACGGAGGAATCGCCTTGGGGATGGACCGCATCGCCATGCTGCTTAACGGGACTGATTCGATCCGGGATGTAATCGCCTTTCCCAAGACCGCCCGGGCCAGCGCACTGATGGAGGATGCGCCGTCGATGGTGGATGACCGCGAGCTGATGGAGCTGCACGTGAGAAAGATTGTCAGGAAGTGAATTTTGTTTAAGTAATGGGTGGGTGCTTAAAACCGAAAGGAGTACCCCGGCACAAGATGGTGAAAACAGCAGACAAGGGACAGACCACCAGACGGATTCCGGTCGAGGGCGTAGACATGCTGGGCTTACTCGGTTCTAATGATCAGAACCTGCGGCTGCTGGAGACTATGTTCGATTGCGAGGCGTTCCTGCGGGGCGAAGAGTTGATAGTTGTCGGCGAGGAGCCTGCGGTACTGGATATGGAGAAAGTGCTCTTACGGATGGTGCATCTGGTGCAGACCGGCGGGACACCCCAGGCCAGGGAGATCGGCGAAATAGCCCGGGGAGTGCGCGAGGGCACATTGATCGATGAGGGAGACAGCGGCAAGCAGCCCCGGATCTATCTGACCGGCGTGAAAAAGGTGGTCAAGGCCCGCGGTCCCGGGCAGCACCGTTACCTGCAGATGATCATGGAAAACGATATCGTGGTCGGCATAGGTCCGGGGGGGACGGGCAAAACCTACCTGGCCGTGGCCGCGGCTATCGATGCTCTGAACAAGAAAAGGGTCAAGCGGATCATCCTTACACGGCCGGCGGTGGAGGCGGGCGAACGTCTGGGATTCCTGCCCGGTGACATGCAGGAGAAGGTTGATCCTTACCTGAGACCGCTCTACGATGCCCTGGACGACATGCTGTCCTCGGATACTTACACTCGCTACCTGGAGAACGGTACACTCGAGATTGCTCCCATCGCCTACATGAGGGGCCGCACCCTGCACGATGCCTTTGTTATCCTGGACGAGGCCCAGAATGCTTCCCGCCTGCAGATGAAAATGTTCCTGACCCGCATGGGAGTCAACTCCAAGGCGGTGATTACCGGCGATAAGACACAGATTGACCTGTCCGACCCGCTGACCAGCGGGCTGCTGCAGGTCGAGGAGATTCTCAAGGGGATCGAGGGCATCGCTTTTGTCTATTTTACCGAGGCCGATGTGGTGCGCCACCATCTGGTGCAGAGGATTATCCGCGCCTATTACGAGACGCAGAACGGCGAGCAGGCGCAGAACGGTGTCGCCGAACCGAAGGACGAACCCGAAGGCTGAGAGAAACTTCCTCTTTTTTTCTCCCGGTCCGAGGAAAGCGGTTGAAGACCGGGGACATTTTTTTCTGCTGCTCGATCTTGCTGCAAACTCGAGCTAAAGCTCCCTTGGATACCTATTTACTTCAGAGGGTGAACAGACAGGATGGCAAAGAACAAATCGACCAAACTCAAAGCCAGAGGGCCGTACAAAAAGACTGAGCGGTTGATCAACGGGCTGGGCCGCGTGGTAAGTCCCTGGCTCAAGCGACCCTATGTGCGCCACGGCAGCCGGATTCTGCTGTTGTGTGTTCTGGCCTGGTTGAGCCTGCTGATGACCCCGGGCAGAGGCCCCACAGATTACTACCTGGGTATCGGAGTGGGGCGTATCGCCGACCGCGATGTTATCGCTCCCTTCGACTTTCCTGTTTACAAGAGCGAGGAAACCCTCCTTCGCGAGCGGACCGAAGCGGCGGCCGAGGTCTTGCCGGTGCTGGAATTCATCCCCCAGGTGAAGGAGAGAATTCTGCAGGCTCTGGACGGTTTTTTCGATAAGCTGCAAGAGGTAGAGACCGATGAAAGTCTCGCCGGTGAGATTATCGGCTGGGATGCCTATATCGGCCGGAGAACGGCAACAGGCGAAGAATTCAAGATCAGTCCGCGACTGCTGAACAGTCTTTACGAAGTCGATATGGGACTATCCCTCTCGGATGAGCAAATTATCTACCTGCTGGATACGGACCGCAGAAGGCAACTGCGGAACCGGCTGCGAAACTTTGTGGTCGAGCGCTTGAATGAAGGCTTGATTAGCGATGAAACGGTGGAAGGAATCGGGGACCGGCAGGTCATGCTGGGCCGTGCTAAAGGAGAACAGCAGGTGCAGCTAAGCGATATAACTTCTCTGAATCAGGCTTTGGAAATGTCCCGGGATATGGTGGTGGACCCGCAGCATCCTGAACTGAGCAAGAGTCTTTTTATCGAGGCATTCAGCCGTTTTATCCGGCCGAACATAGTTTACAACATCGCCGAGACCGAGCGGCTCCGTCACCTGGCTACCCAGAAAGTCAAACCGACTCGTGACCAGGCGGTGCTCGAGGGAGAGAAAATTATCGGTCTGGGGGAACGGGTCAGTCTCGAACAGATGGAGCGCCTGGATAACCTCAGGGCCCACCTCGAATTCAGAAGCAGGGACAAGTATTCTTATTTGCGAAACGATATGGGATTGTACCTGATCTACCTGGTTGCATTTTTGTTTGTCGGGTTATTTCTGTTATTCCATCAACAGAAAATCTACGAACAGTTTCATCTCCTGTTGATAATTTCCATCTCCCTGTTGATGGTGCTCGGTTTTACCAGCCTGATCCTGATCACTCCGAAACTGTCCAATTACCTGATTCCGGTGGCGATATACTCCATGCTGGTAGCCTATTTGATAGATAATCAGGTGGCGATGGTCACCACCTTCGCCCTGGCGCTGATCCTGGGAGTGCAAGCCGGACTTTCGTTCGTCACCATGCTGCTGGCTCTGCTGGGCGGCGTGGCCGGGGCAGTCAGTGTGCGCAGGATTACCTCTCGCCGCGGCCAGTATCTGTCGATCCTGTATATCGCCGCAGCCTACCTGTTGGGCATCCTGGCTATCGATTACGGCATGAGGGGGGAGAATATTATCAGGATTGCCACTGTCGCAGGCTGGTCGCTGCTGAACGCTTTTGTCTCCACCATGGTCACCGTGGGTCTGTTGCCCCTGTTCGAATATGTCTTCAAGATCACCAGTAATTTCACCCTGTTGGAGTTGAGCGATCTGAACCAACCCCTGCTCAAACGTATGGCCTTAGAGGCGCCGGGAACCTACCATCATTCGATAATCATGGCCAATCTGGCCGAGGCGGCGGCCGCGGGTATCAAAGCCAATCCTGTTTATGCCCGGGTGGCCTCGTATTACCACGACATCGGCAAGCTGAAACAGCCGCAGTATTTTATCGAGAACCAGGGCGGCAAATCGAATCCACACAACAAGTTAAGCCCCAAGATGAGCAGTCTCGTCATAGCCAACCATGTCAAGGAAGGGATAGAGCTGGCCCGGAAGGCCAAGCTGCCCGAATGTATTATCGACGTGATCGGTCAGCATCACGGCAATACCCCGATCTCGTTTTTCTTCACCAAGGAAAAGGAACTGAACCCGAAAACCACCCTGGATGAGCTGGATTTTTGCTATCCCGGTCCCCGTCCAATGAGCAAAGAGGCGGCCATCATAATGCTGGCCGATGCGGCGGAATCAGCCTCCCACGTCTTGAGCGAACCGACCCCCAGCCGCATCAAGGGATTGATCAAGAAGGTGATCTCCGAGAGGCTGAAAGCGGAGCAACTCGATCTGGCGGACCTTAAACTCAAGGACTTGGACAAAATCGCCGAAGAGTTTCTTACCATTCTTATCGGCGTACACCACCAGCGGATAGAATACCCGCCTTCCTCGGAGAAAGCTTCCGATGCCAAAACAAAATCCGGCGGGAATAAAGGTTCACTTGGGACGAACGGTGAAAATGCCGGCAGAGTTGGATGCTCCTCTCAAAGAGATGATACTGCACCTGCTTAGGGCTCAGAAGGTCAAGCAGGCGGAAATATCATTGACTTTTGTGGGCGCTCAAAGAATCCGCAAGCTGAACCGTGAATACCTGGGAAGAGATCGGACGACCGATGTAATCTCCTTCGACCTTTCAGGCGAAAGACCGGTTTCGCAAAGCGGCCGCTTTGTGAGCAGCCCGCTGGTAGGCGATATATATGTCTGTGTTCCCCGGGCTAAAAAGCAGGCTTCCGATTACGGTATATCTGTGGAGGAAGAACTGTTCCGACTGGCGGTTCACGGAGTCCTTCATCTGATGGGTTACGATCACGAAAAGGATACCGACTCCCGGCGGATGAACCGGCTGCAGGAACGGCTTGTCAGCGAGTACCGGCCGGGCGGTTCACACTGAAAACCTGCGGCGATCGCAGCCGATTGACACAAGTTTTTGAAGCGTGTTTTTTTAACTCTCTAATTAGAACAATGGATATTTATATTTTCCTCATTCTCTGTTTCCCTATGCTGTTGGTTCTCTCGGCATTGTTCAGCGGTACGGAAACGGCTTTTTTCAGCCTCTCGAATTTCGAGCTGTCTCAACTCGAAGAGGAGCATCCCCGGCACGGCTCGACGGTAAGAGCGCTGCTGGAGCAGCCGGATGTTCTGCTCAACGGGATACTGCTGGGCAACCTGGTGGTTAATATCAGCGCCACGGCGGTGGCTACTATCGTGATGCACCATTTCGGCTCGGAGGCGGGCTGGTCGGATAGAGTGGTCTATCTGGTGGATATTATCGGGATGACATTCGTGCTTTTGATCTGTGGGGAGATAAGTCCCAAGGTTTACGCAATAACT
>CAZSTM010000042.1:0-2370 GCA_964609635.1 uncultured Gemmatimonadales bacterium | reverse complement strand
GCCTTGCGAATGACCGCCTTTTTACGGGCCTGGCTCTGGCTGGCTAGTCCGATTATCGGTCTGCTCTCAGCTTTCACTTACTGGTTCAAGGGACTATTCAGAGAAAGCCAGACCGACCGTCAGGTTCTGGAAGAAGAGTTGAAAATGATGGTGGACAAGACCGCGGAACAGGGAGACCTGGAGCAGGAAGAAAAGCAGATGATTCACAACATCTTCGACCTTTCCGAAACCATGGTGCGCGAAATAATGGTTCCCCGGATCGATATCGAGGGTGTGGCGATCGAGACATCCCCGGAACAACTGATCGAGATCGTGAAAAAGACCCGCCACTCCAGGCTGCCGGTATTTCAGGGAGACCTGGACAACATAATAGGCCTGCTGTACACCAGGGACCTTCTCAGCCACATTTACGAGCTTGGCAAGCCCCAGCCGCTTGATAAAATGATCCGGGATGTCTATTATGTCCCCGAGACCAAGTATTGCGGCGAATTGCTGCGCGAGTTCCAGGAGAAACGTGTCTATATGGGAATTGTAGTGGATGAGTACGGTGGAACCGAAGGCCTGGTAACGGTTGAGGATATAATGGAGGAAATAATCGGTGAGATCCAGGATGAACACGATACCGAGGAGCCGCTTTTTATCCGGCAGAGTCAGGATGTCTACCAAATCGACGGTTTGATGAACATCGTGGACCTCTCAGAAAGGCTGGCTATCGATCTCGAAGGTGAGGGTTATGAAACTCTGGGAGGATTTATTTTGACCAGGCTCGGTCGTCTGCCCCACCCGGGCGAGTGGATCGATGACCAGAGCTTCCGCTTTATTGTCACCAAGCTGGTTAAACGCAGGATATCCAAGGTGCGGGTAATCCGATTGCCGTGCCCGGATAACGAAGCGGACAAGGAAAACAAAACGGACACCGGCGATAAGAACGAAGCTTAGTTCTTTCGGGGGACGGCGTGGAAACACAGTTGTGGTTGATCCTATTGGGCTTGATTGGTTCCGCATTTTTCAGCGGCACCGAGACGGCACTGATTTCGATTAACAAGATAAAAATGCAAAGCTGGCGGGAAAAAGGCGGCCGCATATCCTGGCTGGCCGGAAGGTATCTTAAACATCCGGGCGACCTGGTCTCTACCCTTCTGGTGGGTAATAACCTGTCGCACATCATCGCCACCGTGATGATCTCGGATCTGGTTTTTCAAAAGATGGCTCTTTCGATTGTAGTTACCGCGCTGGTCATCCCGGCGCTGGTGACTCCTCCCATCCTTGTTTTCGGGGAGATAATTCCCAAAGCCCTCTGCAGGAAACACGCGAACAGGCTGCTGCCCGTTCTGACCCCTCCTCTTATTTTCAGCTACTACTTGCTGATTCCGGTGGCCCGGTCGGCCTTCAAGCTGAGTCTCCTGCTGCTGGGCTTATTCGGCATAAAAAGAACCGAGAGAGAGCAGATTTTTACCCGCGAGAACGTTAAACGCATCCTGAATGGAATAGAATTCGAAGGAGCTCTGGAAGTGGAGGAGAGGGAATACATTTCCGGGGTTTTCAATTTCAGCCAGACCATGGTACGCGAGGTGATGACCCCGCGGACCGAGATAGTGGCGGCGAGCAATACAGCAAAGATAGAGGAAATCGCCGCCAGAATGTATGAGAGCAATTATTCCCGCATCCCGGTTTACGAGGACTCGCTGGACCACATTACCGGAATCGTGCATGTTCAGGACTTGGTGGTGGATAAAGAAATCGACAGTTTCAAGATCCACCCGGTGATTATTACTCCCGAGACCAAGAAATGCGATGTCCTGCTCTACGAGATGCGGCATAAAAGATGCCATCTGGCCGTGGTTCTCGATGAGTACGGCGGCACGGCCGGAATAGTTACCCTGGAGGACTTGATGGAGGAGCTGGTAGGTGACATCCACGATGTGCACGACAGCAGGGGCGCCCTGATAACGGTAGGTCGCGATCTGAGCATCATTGTCGATGGGCGCACCCGTTTCGAAGAGCTGGAGGATAAGATCAAGCTGCCGTCCGCGAACTTCGAGGTCGAAACCGTGGGAGGGCTGCTGGTTTCCGAACTGGGACGTATTCCCGAAGTCGGTGAGCGGTTCCAGTTAGGGGCGATTATGATAACGGTGCTGGAGGCCTCGCCTAATCGAGTGGAACGACTGCGGCTCAAACAGATCGATCTGCCCGGGGAGGATGGTGGAACAGGGGATGTCCAGATCAGGCCCCTGGATGAAAAAGAGTGATAGATTATCCACAGATGACACAGATTAATTAAATAATATAAAATCACCATAAAAATAAAAATTTGTAGGGGCACAGGGCAGGGCTCGTTAGCGAAGGCGTTACGAGAGGGGATGTGGCCGT
>CAZSTM010000041.1:6165-14863 GCA_964609635.1 uncultured Gemmatimonadales bacterium | reverse complement strand
CGGCCGCCTGGGAGAGGAAGCCATGGTTATCGACGGGATAACCGTGCGTAACTACACGGCCGACCCGTTCAAAAGCGGCCAGGGCTGGGTTTACGAACAGGAGGAGGGTTCCAAGTCAGTTGACACCACTCCGATGGAGTATTCCACCGGCTCGGTGGAGCAGGTGGATATCATTACCGGCGGTTTCCAGGCCGAGTATGGGAACGCCCAGTCCGGTATAGTCAACATCGTGACCAAGGAAGGCGGCGCCGACTGGAAAGGCGGCATGCGTTACACCACGGACCAGCAGAACCCGCGCACCTCGGATTACGGTTACAACCAGGTGATGGTCAGTGTGGGCGGGCCGGTTCCCGGGATACCCAACATGTATATGCACTCCTCCGGCGAGATCCAGGGTACGGCTGACAAGACCCCGACGCATGCGGATGAGGGATTCCGCGGGGTGAACCAGGATTTCGTGGACCGTCTCAACAACGCGGTGCGCAACGATCCGTATTTCGGCCCGAGACTGCCCGTGTTCTCGCTCGAGGAGTTCAAGACAGGGGCGGAGTTTTACTCCAGCAAGACCGGCAAGAGCGCCGCCCTGTGGAGTCCCGGCAACCCGGTGCGTATCCCCGGCAACTGGCAAGACAGGACCCTGGCTTCGAGCAAGATCAGCTACTACCCGGTCAAGGGTCTGAAGTTTATCGGCTCGATCAGCTTCTCCCGCAACCAGAACTCCTATGCCTGGGGTGACGACGGCAACTACTTTAAGAACGGCTACGCAACCATGGGCCAACTGCCGTCGCGTGACTGGGCGGCGGATGCTCCGGACACCACGGTGATCGTCCCCCAGGCGTACGGCAGGAGGACCCGCACCTCCAACCTGGTTCTCGGCGCCAACTGGGATTTCCTGCAGACTGCCCAGCGCAGCGGCTCCCTGCAGCTCCGCTACTCCAGGTTCAAGGTCCAGGACATCAACAACGCCTCGTTGAAGGATAACTATACGCGGGACAATACCTTCATGAGCTGGACCCCTCACGATATCCCCTTCGAGATAGAGACTTTTCCCAGGGATGAGAACGGGAATTTATACATACCCCTGGATAATTCCCCGGAAGGAGCATTATATTTTCCAGACGGGCTAAGCTGCTGGAGCAGAGAGTGGGATTTCGAGACTGCCTTCAATCTGGATAGAGGAGACGCGCTCTACTGGTTAAGTTACTTTTACTCGAGAGAGTGGCAGAACAACTACAAGGCGGATGTCGATTTTCAGCTCGACCGCCGTAACCGCGCCAAGGCAGGGGTGGCTATCACTGGTTTCGATAACTACCTGTTCGAGCTCCGATCCAGCAGTTGGCTCAGAAAAGTCGACGTGAAAAATGCGTTCAATTACGAGCCCCAGATGGTTTCCTGGTATCTGCAGAACCGGACCGACCTGGGTGATTTCGTATTCAACTACGGACTGCGCTACGACAGCTTCGACCCCAAGGACAACTGGGGCCAGCGCTACGGTGACCAGTGGGGCGAGAATTACTTTGTGAAGAAGATCACCGATTGGTCGCCGCGTTTTGATGTGGCATTTCCGGTTACCGACAAGTCCCAGCTCAGGTTCGCCTACGGTGTATTTACCCAGTTGCCCAGCTTGTCGTTTATATTCAGCGGCGGCAACCACGGAGGCCTGGAGTTTTCGCGTACGGACGCGTTCGAGGCGGGGATGACCCACCTGATTTCCAACGACATGGTAGTGGACCTGGTGGCCTACTACAAGGATGTGATCGGCAATGTGGCGGACAAGGAGTACTTCCTGGAATACGAGCAGTGGCACTCCGAGCGCCTGGTCCGCGACTACACCAGCGGCTACACCAACCGTGACAACGGTAACATCAAGGGACTGGACGCGACCCTGAGGAAGAGGTTTTCCAACAACTTTTCCTTTGACCTGTTGTACACGCTCCAGTTTTCCAGGACCACGGGCAGCCGTTACAACACCACGGCCGGTTTTGACCTTTTCCTGGATGCGGCGGTGGGCGAGACTTACGTTCCTCCGGATGAGATCAGGCCGATAGAAGGAGACGTGACCCACAAGTTCACGGTACGTTTCAACTACCTGTTCCCCGAGGATTTCATGGTAGGCAGCACAGCCAACACCATCCTCAAGAACGTCAGGGCCTACGCCATAGGTAACATCAGCAGCGGCGTTCCGGCTTTCGAGCGTACCAACAGGACCTGGGAGACTATGAATGCGGCCGAGGATTTACGCTGGATGACTTACCGCGGCGGCAGGCCCATCGGCGGTGTGAACTATTTTCGCGGCCGTTGGTTTTACAGTCTCAACCTGCGTTTAACCAAGTCTTTCATGCTCGGCGGTACCAGGAGGTTGAGCTTCTTTACGGAAGTTTTCAACGTGTTCAACCAGAAGCTGCCCACAGTGTATCCCGGCGGATACACCTATGAAGGCTACTACGCGGCGCCCATGGGTGGAGTGGATGTCGCCTGGAGCGACGACCTGACCTGGGAGAAGAAGGCCTGGTTCCAGTGTGACTTCAACGGCGACGGCGTCATGAGTGTCGAGGAAGCTGCCAAGGGCAATATGGCCCGCAACATGTATAGGCAGACAATAGACAAGACAGCCTACGGCACCGCCCGGCAGATTCGCTGTGGACTGGACTTTACCTTCTGATGCCGCAGCAGCCGGTCATCTATGACCTGTTGATTCTGCTTGTGAAACACCCCGTCCGCTTTGCGGACACCCTGTATCTCCCTTTTTAAAAGGGGGAAATTAAAGGGGGATTTAAGCAGCCAATTTACAGGAGACAACTTATGCTTGAACACAGATTTCTATTTGTAAAACTCACCATAGTGGCCCTGCTGGTGGCCCTGGCATTGCCTGCCCGGGCGGAATGGAAGACCAGATACACATCGGGGGGTAACAACGTGGGTTTTGTAATCGCTACCTCCCAGTGGGGGGGCCCATTAAGGGGTGCACACCAGTTCCCCCGCGGCTCGGGAAATATTTTTAACTGCGAAAGGTGGAACTGGGGTGTGCATGTTGCCAGGGACTGTGACGGCGACGGCATAGCCGAGGACACCAGTGTTGTCCTTTCCAGGGGAGGTAATGTTACTAAAGCCAACAACTCCCTGGAATCGATCGACCTGATCCACTCTCTGGCCGCAGCCGGCGAGATGATGGGCGAGGCGTGCAACAGGATAGAGAACAACCGCGTGTGGGTTTCCACCGACGCGGATGACCTGGCGGACTGGCCGCCCGAGTTCCGCGAGGGCAGGACCGCCTCCGGAGCGCCCATAGTCCACGGAGCGGAGACCATCGTAATTCGCCATGGCGATTGCTTCACGGAAAACGGTATCGGCCAGTCGGTCGAGTACCAGTTCTATTTCATGAATTTCGGTGAAAGCAACAACATGGTTTACGCTCGCGTATTTTTCCGCAACATGAGCGAATACGTGAAGTGGCACGACGAATCGGACGTCCGGGCAAAGGTCGCCAACACGCCGGACGGCCAGGTATGGCTCGGGATGCAGCAGTGGACCGCCAACGCCTACCAGCAGTGGGGCGAACGCGATGAGGCCTGGGCCATCCACTTTCCCACCGAGTCTTTCTTAACGGCCGACCATGACGGTTTAGAAAGCACGTTCGCCGGTTACCCGGCTATGAAGATCAACCACAGGATACGTAATGCCCACCTGCGGGATGAGGTGCTGAAGCTGACCAATACCTGCCGGCACGGCTGGAACACCGAGTGGGGAGTTGGCGGCATCTCCGAGGTGATGGAAGGTGGTTACGAGATGCCCAGGGCTTATCGCTACGGTCTGGGCAAGAATCATCCGTCCGCGCCGTTTTACCCCGATCCTAACCCCTGGACCGGCGGGCTGCTGTATGGCTGGCCCGGTATATTTGAGGAGGGGGATCCCTACTACGACACCTGGATCTGGGGCGAGCGCAACTACCGCAACCAGTATGACTTCTGGACCGAGTTCCACAACGTGATGCCCAGGGATTCGTTCAGCATTGACGAGGTGATCATATTCCAGTGGGCCAAGAATGCACCGTTTTCCTGGCCCAACTCGCAGGACCTGGCCAACATCGGCACTCCCGACGGCGGTAATGCCGAAGTGGAGGACCAGTTGAGCCCGGTGCACGACTGGGTGCAGAAGGCGGAAATAGTTTACGGCGGCGGCTTCATCCTGCCGGAGACCCCGACACCTCCTCCCCTGACAATCATCCCCGGGAACAAGCAGGTGACTATCACCTGGAGTGATGTAAACATCAACACTCCGGATAGCTATTACTCCTTCCTGCAGGATAACCCGGCACTCGATCCGGACGGAGTCTACCGTGAGTTCGACTTCGAGGGATACCGGCTCTACCGCAGCTACGTGGGGCCGAGCGACTCGCACTCCGAGCTGATTTACGAGTGCAGCAAGTCGGCCGGTGATATTGCCTTTTATTTCAGGGACCTGATAGATGACGACGACCCGCTGTACCGGATGAAGAACGGTATGAGAGTCTGGTATGCGCTGGTGCCGTATGACTACAACGTGGACCCGGCCACCGGTGTAGCGTTCAGCCTGCCGGAGGAAGGCAGCGGCAAGGCCTGGAACCGCCCGGGCGGCGGGCTTTATACGGTCATACCGCGCAGCGAGGCCAGTGAGTTCCGTGAAGCTTCCTACGGAGGTTCTACTTACGTTGGATCGGCACCGGTATCGGATGCCTTTGTGGAGCTCTCCGGCGACGGTTCCGGCAAGCTGACCGAGCTGCCCAAATGGCTTGTGCCACCGCTCGAATTCTCTATCGAGATTGTGAATAACGAAAGGCTCACCCAAGCCAGAACGGATTATGTAGAATGCACAGGCCTGGCTGCTGCGGGGATGTGGTGCAGGTTTATCGGACCCGTGCGGGAGCTGTCCCTTTTAGACGGCAGCGGCAATGTGATGATGTCCGCTCCTATTGATGCCACCACGGATACGGAAATCATCTTAATGGACGCTGCGACAACTGATGGCGTAAGGTATGGCCTGCACGTAAATTACGAGAACGTGGTTTACGACGGTCGATTTCCGATGATGTATTACGATTTCGACTACGGCAGCTACACCGGAGCAGAGATCACTATACCGGGTGTACAATGTGCGGCGTATCCGGGCCTGGAGCCCTCTATGGGGGCCTATTACCGCACAGGCGTGTACGAGGCCACCGTGAAATCCGTTGCAGGCGGCCTTAGCTTTGATGTCCAGGAGTTGGTCCGTGGAACCACGATCCCATTCGGCCTGTACACCGACGACGATGTATGGGGATTCATGGCCGAGGGCACTTATTCGGGTTTCTTTGGCGAAGCAGCAGATAATGTGCCCAGGGCAGATCGCGAAAACCTGATGTTTGAGACAATAGCCGCAGACAACACGGACATTTTCGGACTTTATGTCAACGGCACGGTATTTGAGATTAGTGAGATCACCGCCATGCCGTCTGTGGGCGACAAGTTCACTTTCACCACTACCTTCGGCGAATGGAACGATGATCAGACGGTTTTCACCCAGTATCCTGAGGCGCCTTGGCTGGGTGATAAATGGCGGATCGATATCAATCCCATGACCCTGGATCCCGACTCCGCCAACCTGAGCAAGATCATGGTGGTTCCCAATCCTTATCTTGCCTCTTCGTTCCTGGACCTGTCGCCGGACAGCCGCAGGATCGAGTTCGTCAACCTGCCGTCCCGCTGCACCATCCGGATTTTCTCGCTGGGCGGGCACCTGGTCAACGTGCTCAACCATATCGGCGCCGACCGCCACGGCTGGGGCAATTACCTGGACTGGGACCGCCTGGATGCCGAAAGCAATCCCAAGCAGCTGAGCGGATGGGACAACCACAGAGGCACCGAAGCCTGGAACATGAGGAACCGTTTCGGCCAGACAGTGGCCAGCGGCCTGTACTTCTTTCACGTGACGGACACGAGAGGAGAGACGCAAACCGGCAGGTTCTATATTATCAACTGAGCCTGATGGAGTTCGAGATGTACTTTAACGGTATTGCAAATTTTCCTCGATGCATAATTGGAGGTAGTCTATGTTAACGAAAACGGCCATACGTGCCATGTTAATCGTTGGCGTGCTCTTGTCGTTCGTCACTCTCCCACTGCTGGGACAGGGAGTTTCGCGCCAGGAGTACAGCGGTCTGGACAAGTATCCCGTGCAGAACCGCCCCGAGGATGCGTCCTTTGTCGGGGTGCGGGCCGCCGAATTTCTCGAAATTCCGGTCGGGGCCCGGGGTATCGCCATGGGAAGCGCCTTCACGGCGGTCACCGACGACATCAGTTCCATCTGGTGGAACCCCGCGGGACTCGGCTTCCTCGAGCAGCGGGAGGTGATGCTCACGGTGGTGGATTACACCATGGACCTGACCTACAGCTACCTGGCCGCCGCCATGCCGGTTGCCGACGGCTCGGTGGTGCTGGGCGGCTTTCTCGGGTACCTGGATATTCCGGAGATGGATATCACCACGGTTGGCTCGCCCCTGGGCACGGGCAATACTTTCAACGCCTATGACATGCAAATGGGCGGCTCGGTTGCCTATACCTTTTCGGACCGCTTTATCGGCGGACTGAATGTCAAGTACGTTCACCAGGACGTATTCAACAACATAGGTGGAAGCGCATTTGCAATCGATGCGGGTGCGATCTACCACAGCGAGCTTGGAGGTCGTGAAATCAGGTTCGCTTTCGCCATCCAGAACCTGGGGAGCAATATCACCATGAGCGGTCCCAACATGCTCTACGAAGTGGGACCTGAAACGCCGGGTGGTAATATCCCTAGCGGTTATGGCGATTACTCCACCGATCCAACCGCGATTTCACGCCGGGCAACCCGCTGGGCTTACCGCCAGACCCACACCTACCGTCTGCCCACGGTGGTAAAGCTGGCGCTGTCCTACAACCTTCTTACCTCTGAGAAGGCCAACTGGCTGGCCACAGGGGAGCTCTGGCGGAACAGCAACACCCCGCTGAGCTATGCCTCCGGAACCGAGCTGAGTTACAATTTCACCCCGTACATGTCCGGAGCTCTGCGCATGGGCTGGCTGATCCAGACGGATGAGTACACCGAAGGCTCAGATGACTATGGATATGCCTACCTGGGTGATGATCCGACTCTGCGCGGTATCAGCGTAGGCGGCGGCATCAAGCGGGATATCGCCGGAAGGACAGTCACTTTCAGCTATGCCTACCGGAACAAGGGAAGGCTTTCAGCTGATAACTTCTTTACCTTTACCTTCGGGTTCTAAAAGCAGTCGGCCCGGAGAAGTCTAAAAAAAACTCCCGGCCCCACATGGGGCCGGGAGTTTTTTTTAAGTCAGAACTTTTCTGATAAATTATTTCCCTAGGCATCCATTGTTAATTATAGTTATTTTCCGGGGTGTGTCATTCCACTCTTGAGAGGGGTGCCCGCGCCAGCGGGCGGGGTGTGTCATTCCCCTCTTGAGAGGGGTGCCCGCGCCAGCGGGCGGGGTGTGTCATTCCCCGGCAACTGTTATTGATTTTTTATAGTTCCGGTTGAACTGATTTTAAGCCATAACCTCAAGGCCCAACAGTTGAACAATCCAAAAGATATCGAGCGGATGCTCCACGGTGCCCTGGTGGACCGGGCGGCGGAAGTGACCGCCGGCGCCCTGGAATGGACCTCGGACCCGGCAGCCTGGCGGCAGAAGAGACCCGAAATCCTCGAAAAATTTCTCTATATGCTCGGGCTGAGTCCCTTACCGGAAAAAACACCCCTTGCGGCTGAAGTGACCGGCAGGCTGAAGAGAAAAGACTACACCGTGGAGATGGTTGTCTTCCAGAGCCGGCCGGGGCTCTATGTAACCGCCAACCTCTATCTTCCCGTGGAGCGGGCCCAGGAGCCCTTCCCGGCGATAGTCTATCTCTGCGGCCACTCGGATGGAGGGTTCGCCGGCAATAAGGCCTGTTTCTCCCATCACCCCGTCTGGTACGCCTCCCACGGTTACGCCTGCCTGATAATCGACACCATACAACTGGGCGAAATCCGCGGCTTCCACCGGGGTACCCACACCGACGGCCTGTTCCACTGGTTCTGCCGAGGATACACTCCCGCAGGCCCCGAGGTCTGGAACGCCGTCCGGGCCATGGATTACCTGGAAACCCGTCCCGAAATCGATATGACCCGCCTCGGGATGACCGGCATCTCCGGGGGCGGAACCATCACCTGGTTCACCGCCGCCGTTGACGAGCGGGTCCGGGCGCTGGTACCGGTCTGCTGCACCAGCACCTGGCACAGCCACCTGGCCGACCGCAGCCTGGACGATCACTGCGACTGCGCCTTCTATCTCAACGCTTTCACCGTTGCTTTCCCAGAGATATTCGCCCTCTGCGCCGGGCGGCCTACCATGATCCAGAGCACCGCCGACGACCGTTACTACATGACTCGCGGCTACCAGGAAGTTTACCGGAAACTCACCCGCATCTGGTCTCTTTACGGCAAAGCCGACCAACTCCAGGAGCTGGAAGCCCCCGGCCCGCACGAGGATGTGCGGCCACACCGTGAGGCCGCCTACCGTTTTTTCAACCACCAGTTTTTCGGTGACAACTCTCCAGTCCGGGAGGAGGAGAAGATCGAGGAAGAGGCGGAACTCCTGCGCTGTTTGCCGCAAGGGGCACCGGAGGATGAACTGGTAACCAGCGTTCAGGAC
>CAZSTM010000041.1:0-6155 GCA_964609635.1 uncultured Gemmatimonadales bacterium | reverse complement strand
TTCGTACCCAGGGCCGTCCCTCCCGAACCCACAAAGCGTCCCGGTCTGGAACAATACCTGGCCGGCCTGCGCAAGAATCTCTCAGGGCCGGTCTTGAATACTTTACCGAAAAAGGTGAGCTTACTGGAAACCGGTGATGAAACTCATGGTTTTACCATCCGGAGCGAGTCCGGAGTGCTGCTGCCGGTAACTATCGACCGGCCCGGGCATCCTGATCCGAAGGCTCCGGTAGTGCTGAGGGTAATACCGCTGAACTCCGGCAATTTCTACCTGCCGGAGATCGGAAAAAGCCTGCTCCTTGAGGGAGTCGCCGTGATCCAGGCGGCTATCCGCGGGTCACGGCCGATGAGTCTCGAACCCTGGGAGAACGCTTTCCTGATTCGCGGCGCTGTCATGCTCGGGCACTCTCCCGTTGAGCAGGCGATCTGGGACGTGCTGCGAGTGATCGAGTGGGCCGGTTCGCTAGACGGCCTGGCCGGGGCCGACTTTATCATCTGGGGAGAAGGCGAACTGGGAGTCGCCGCCGCTTATTCAGGCATCTATAGCGAGCGGATCAGGGGGGTGATTCTCGAGCGCCCGACCTCCAGCCACGAGCAAGGCCCTATCCTGACCAATGTTCTGCGCTATGGGGACATCCCTCAGTTGACCGCCCTGCTGGCGCCGAGGAAAATCATTATCCGCGGGGACAGCTCCGCCTTTGAATGGACGGCCCGCGCCTATGAGACACTCGGGCTTAAAGAACGGTTTATCCGGGCGGGCGGAAAGGGAATCGGCAAGAAAGACATCATGTAAGTTCCACGCTTTGACATTTTACGGACCACCACACGCCTGGCTGATAAGCTCACCTCTAAACACGGAGAAAAGTTTAAATGAACACTATCAGACGGTTGGGAGCTTTTCTGCTGGTTCTGTCGTTTCCGTTGAATATGCAGGCGCAGGATGCAGTGCTTGCCGGCGAGCTGATTGTCGAGCCCCCTACCCTGATCTGTCTCGGCTTCGAGTGGAAAATCACCGGGGATGACAACCGCAACGCTGCAGCAGAGGTCGGCTTCCGCAGAGTCGGTGAGCAAGACTGGAGGCCGGCGCTGCCCCTGTTGCGCATCGGCGGCGAAAGGACTTACGACGAAGCGGTGAACCTGGATTACACTTGCCCGCACATGTTCGCCGGCAGCATCATGGACCTGGAGCCGGACACCGAGTACGAATGCCGTCTGGTGATGCGCGACCCGGACGGTGTCAAGGGGAAAGCGGCCAGAGTGGTGCAAGTCCGCACGCGTGCCGAGCCCAAAGCCTTCGAGGCGGGAAGAACACTCCACGTGTACCCGCCAGGCTACCGGGGTGAGAGAAAGGAGCCTTCCTTTACCGGTCTGAAAAGGGCCTATTTCGGCTCCGGAGGGGGAGATTGGGCCGTGGTATCCGAATCCAAGGTCAAGCCCGGCGACATTATTCTGATTCACGCCGGTCTCTACCAGAGCGACCGCCTGAATTATTCGGACCCGCTGGGTCTGCCCTTCCATGGTACCTATGTGCTGACCGCCAAGGGAACCTGTGAAAAGCCCATCGTAATCCGTGCCGCCGGCGACGGAGAGGTGATTTTCGACGGGGACGGCTGCTACCGCCTGTTCGACGTGATGGCCGCGGACTACCACATATTCGAAAACCTTACCATCCGCAACTGCGACATCGCCTTTTACGCCGGGCTCAAGGACGTGCTCGGCTGCAGCGGCCTTACGGTGAGCAACTGCAGGCTGGAAAACATCGGTATCGGGGTGACTACCCAGTACGCCGGCTCGAAAAATTTTTACATCGCGGACAACATAATGATCGGGCGCGACGACCGGTTCCGTCTCAACGGCTGGTACAATCCCGGAGTCTATGGGGCCAGCCCGCTGGATTCCTACTATGCTGTCAAGGTGTACGGGCAGGGCCACGTGGTCTGCCACAACTATATCGCCTACTTCCACGACGGTATATGTGTCTGCACTCACGGTTCGCCGGATCCGGAGCAGGAGCGCAAATGCGTGGCCGTCGATTTCTACAACAACGATATCTTCCTGATGACCGATGATTTCATCGAGGCCGACGGCGGAGTACACAACATCCGCATCCTGCGCAACCGGTGTTTCAATTCCGCCCAGTGCGGACTGAGCGCCCAGCCCGTTTACGGCGGCCCGGCTTATTACATCCGCAACCTGCTCTACCACGTGCCCTGGGGCATGGCCCTGAAATTCAAGGTCCAGCCCGCCGGTCTGATTCTGTATCACAATACCATCTGCACCGAAAACCGCAACCGGGCATGTTACTCGAACGTCCACTTCCGCAACAACCTGTTCCTGGGCACGGACTACCCGGGCCGGGAGATTATGAGCACCTGCACCAATACTTCATACTCGTCGTTGGATTATAACGGCTATCGTCCAAACCTGGGAGAGAGCGCCCAGTTCTTCTGGAAATCTCCGGGCGAGGGCAAACTGCTGGATTACCACATCGAAGACTTAAAGTTCAGCGCTTTCCAGACCCTCGAGGAGTTCCGCCGAGCCACAGGCCAGGAGAGGCACGGGATTGTGGTGGATTATGATATCTTCCGGCGGGTTGTAAAACCCGACCCTGACAGCTCCCGCGCGGTATACAGGCCGGACGGGTTGGATTTCCGCCTCAGAGACGGCTGCCCGGCGGTAGATGCAGGAAGCGTGCTGCCGAACGTCAACGATGATTTTACCGGCAAGGCGCCTGACCTGGGAGCCTACGAGCTGGAAAAACCTATCCCGGTTTACGGCCCCCAACACGCCGGGCGGGAGCACTGAGGGCGGTATTTTTATTGGCTTTATGCGAATCGGCATATTAATTGCTTAATGTTAATGAGGAATGAGTAATAAGGAAAATACGTTTTCTGACCGTTTATGAGTAGTCAATGCTGGATATTATCTAAAGGGAGATCAGAAGTTCATGTTTTCTGAAAAGTTAAAAAACCTCTTAAAGACCCGCCTGGGTCCGGCTAATCTGGAACGTGCAAGAATTGTTAACGATTGCATACAAGGTTTGCGGCAGACATTCTCTTATACCAGCCCTAAACCTAAGGGATATCCTGTTCCTCTGGAAAATATCAGGAACGCTTTGGTTAATGTAGGTATCAAGCAAGGAGATGTTATACTCGTCCACAGCTCATCCACAAATTTGTTTCAGGCCTCTATCAACCCACCTTCAAAACCTATTGAGAATATTATTCAATACGCTCGGGATATTATCGAAATATTGATTGACCTGGTGGGAGAAGATGGAACGATATTAATGCCCACAGATTCAGTTAGAAATTTGATTACTTCTTCCATGCAAGGGAAAATTTTTAATTATACAAGGGCTCCATCCAGGCGAGGTTGGATAACCGAGTTTTTCCGCAGAAGATCCGATGTGATAAGAAGTGTGCACCCTTTGTACAATGTAACCGGCTGGGGGAAACTGGCGGAAGATTTAATAAAAGATCATCACAAATCATCACCTTATTCCATGGACACAAACTCTCCATGGTATAAACTAACAGAAGTAGATGGAAAGGTTCTGCTTCTGGGCGTAACCTTCGAGGCGAACTCTTCTATATTGCTTCCAGAATACCTTCATCCCGATGAATTACCCCATGGGGTTTATTTTAACAAACCATACAAGATGAAATACCTTGATTATGACGGAACCGTGAAAGAAATGGATCTCATGATCCATGCCATGACAGGTCATGCAAATAAGGAAGTATCTAGGTTCTGTGACTATCTGGATAGAAAGTATCACATTTATAAGAGGATAAATCTTCATAATTCTCAAGTTATCTGCTACAAAAGTAAAGATCAATACGAGGCTCTTTACCAGGAAATAAAAAATAATAAATGCTGGCATGATCTGCGTTACCTGGAATATTCAGGGGATGAATAAACAATCGGAGCCGAAAATGTACTTTAATTTTTCGAAATCAAGTCATAATGGAGTACTTGGGGAGTGGTATACCACTTCTTGATCTATATAACATGTGGAGATAAAGAAATGGCAGAATATTTTCTTTATTATGCAGGGATGAATCAAGACAACACGGTCGAACAGATCGGACTGGCTATTTCCAAAGATGGGAAAAACTTTGAGCGGGTAAATAAGGACGGATTGATAATTCCAATCGATAAAAACCTGAGTTGGAAGGAGACATATGTTTCCAATATGACCGTGCTTTCCTGGAAAGACGAACTACTTATGTACTACCACGCCACGGGAGGTTTCGGAACCAACTCCGGGAAAACCTCGATAGCCCTGGCCACTTCGAGAAACGGAGTGGACTGGGAGTGCATGAACACCCCTTTATTAACCTGGAAAGATATGAGGGAAATCGACACCGAACAAACACCGACATCAAGAGTGGATCTGGGGTCGCCCGCGGTTATTTACGATCAAGAAAAATTCAAGATGTGGTTTACATACGGACATATATCACATCCGGGAAACAGCATTTATTATGCTGAGAGTGAGAATGGCCGAAACTGGACAATACAAGACAAAAAAATATTAAGCGGCAACCTTTTCGGGCCTTTCTACCTGTACTATCCGCAGGTTATCAAGGTAAACGACGGCTATGAGATGTTGTTTACCTTGAGAAATATGTTTAATGGTACAGACGGGATTTTCAAAATGAAATCCCCAGATGGGCTTAATTGGGAAAACCTGGTTCAGCTTCTACCGGTTACCTATGACGGTTTTGTGCTGAAACCAAGGGAAATTGTAAATATAAATCTCCAATCATGGAAATTTCATAGAGCTAAGGAAATTGCTCACCGAACTTATTTCAGACTATTTCATGGGGGAAAAAATTATTATGGGTACTCGCACCCCCATCTTCTGAAAGAAGAAGGCAGGACTCTTCTTTACTATCATAATGATAATGCGCGGGGAGGAGGAGGAATGTTCGGCAAGGGCAGATACATGGATATTGGTTCGTGCGAGATAGTGAACAACAGATTAGTTAACCATAAGAAGATTCTTGAAAGAGCCCAACATAAAAGTGCCTGGGACTCATTTTTTGTTGCAGATCCTTTTGTTTTGAAATTATAGGGTATTATTGATTCCTTATCTCACCAAGAATTCTCACAATCGTCCCGACATTCGTTAACATTTCTATTATCTGATTTTCCGTAAATTGAACATTAAACTCCTGTTCCAAGTCCATTACCATATCAATGTGCCTCAAAGAATCCCAGCGATCCAAATCAGCAGGAGAAGAATTCTCAGTTATTTTCACAACCGGAACTCGCAGAACCTTACTGACCAGCTCGAAAACTTGATCCTTCATCGATCATTATCTCCTATTTTCTAAAAAACCTTGATTGTTCATTCAAAGACAGGCAATAACGCCTGGAGATCTTGTACTCAAGAATCAACCTCAAAAACAACTTCCTTAAAACAGGTGGGCCTTTGTTTTAACTTTCCTTTTAAATCATAACGGAAAAAACCATCTGCATCCTGTTGTGCGTCCTTTCTGTCAAGCTGTTCAAATCCCTGCCTTAGATAAAAATCTTTCACTTGTGCGTTTTTTTTAGTGGCGACATATTTGCCAACAGCCGACTCACAGCCGTGATTTTTTACCAGCTTAAGAGCCTCTAAAAGAAAAACCTCCTCCACCCCCCTTCCCAGCGCACGGCAGGAGAGCAAATAAGTATCAAATACAGCTACCCTGTTCTCGTATTTAATTATACAGCAGCCGATAATACCCATATCACCGAATTTGTCGATCAATCTTATGTGCAGCACGTCGTATTCACGACTTTCGGCCATTTTGCGAATCTCGGAATCAGAATATCGTCTGGTAGTTAAGTTGAACTGGTTTGTTCTTTGTGTGAGCTGCGCAATACGGGGTATGGAAAACTCATCGACAAATCGAATAACCGCTCTCATCTCAAGTGACCGATAAAAATCTTCTATTCCTGTTAATTCTCTTTTAAGTAGTTTTCTCGAAGCCTCCGCTTTATACATTGCTCCACGTTTTTTATCTTCCTCCGACAAAGTTAAAGTATCGAACAAGCCGCATGAAGCCAATATTTCCTGGTATTCCACAGTTTTTTCCGGATTCACACGTATGACCTCGACCTCTGGAAGCATTTTTCTTACCGAAGGACCGTATAAGTCAG
>CAZSTM010000040.1:0-14882 GCA_964609635.1 uncultured Gemmatimonadales bacterium | reverse complement strand
TTTCATTTCACCGCACGTTTCGGCTTGAAAAAAGCACCCAAATCCAGGCCAGGTCCAATAAAAATAAAGCAATTGCAGAACCTGCGAGTACTGGTTGTGGATGACAACGACTCAAACCGGAAAATTCTTAATGAAATGCTTACCAGTTGGGCAATGGAACCAACCCTGGCTGAAAGCGCTACCTCAGCAATCTCGAGGCTGAAGCTGGCTCTGGAATCCGGAAAACCCTTCGATCTTTTTGTCATAGACGCAGTAATGCCGGAAATGGATGGATTCTCTCTTGCAGAGCAGATTAAAAAAATGGATCAGTACAAGCAGGTACCTATCATTATGCTTACCTCAGTCGGCCAGCGAGGGGACGCCGCCCGCTGCCGCAAGCTGGGTATTAACGCCTACTTGAATAAACCGATCAAGCAAACGGATCTTCTGAATATGATTATGACGTCCCTTGGGGCCTCCGTGGCAGAGGAAGTTCGACCGAGCCTGATCACTCGCCACTCGATACGGGAGAGTCAACGGAAACTGCACATCCTTCTGGCCGAGGATAACCCTGTCAATCAGAAAATTGCAGTCAAGATGCTTGAAAAATGGGGACACACTGTAGAGGTGGCAAGCAACGGTAAAGAGGCGCTTGACAGGCTGAAAGAGCAACAGTTCGATCTCGTGCTGATGGATGTTAATATGCCGGAAATGGATGGATTCCAGGTAACTGCCGCCATACGGGGAAAAGAAAAGACCGCCGGCGGGCGTATTCACATTATTGCCATGACCGCCCATGCCCTGAAAGGTGATCGCGAGCGCTGCCTGGAAGCGGGAATGGATAACTACCTCTCAAAGCCTGTGCAGGCAAAAGAACTGTTCGAGGCGCTTGAGGCTTATATCTCTGAGGCGGCCGAGGTCGAAACCATTGAACAAGAGAGCCGCGTTTCGGACACTGTCCTGGATAAGGATAGTATTCTTAGCTACGTGGATGGAGACAAAGACCTTCTCAGGGAAGTGGCCACAATGTTTCCCGAGTTTTCTTCAGGACTTATGAAAGAGCTTCGCCAAGCTGTCAACAACGGTGATGCTTCTGAAATGGAAAAACTGGCCCATACTATCAAAGGTTCGGTTGGCATTTTTGCTGCCGGAGACTCTTTAGAGGCGGCACTGAGTCTGGAAAAAATCGGACATTCAGGAGACCTGGCCCACGCAAAGGAAGCTTACGCAAAACTGGAAAAAGAAATCGAGCACCTCAACTCAGCTCTCACAGTACTTGTTAAGGAGAATATATAGTGAAAATCCTGATTGCTGAAGACGATCCTGTCTCCCGAAAAGTACTTGAAGTTCTTCTTGCCAAAAATGGATATGATGTAGTTTCCACCTCTGATGGTAACCAGGCATGGCAGGCCCTTCAGAGTGGCGATGCTCCGGAGTTGGCCATTCTCGACTGGATGATGCCCGGTATGGAGGGTGTGGAGGTGTGCCGTAAGGCCAGAGAGGAAGACAATACAAAGGCTACCTATATCATTCTTCTTACCGCCAGAGGGAGCAAAGAGGAAATTGTTGAAGGGCTGCAGGCGGGCGCGGACGACTATCTCACCAAACCCGTTAACCCTAAAGAGTTGCAAGCGCGCCTGCAGGTGGGAGTCCGGATTCTGGAACTGCAAGACAGCCTGTCCGACCGTGTAAAAGAACTCGAAGACGCCCTCTCACATATAAAAACACTTCAGGGGCTTTTACCTATTTGTTCCTACTGTAAAAAAATCCGGAACGACCAGAACTATTGGGAACAAATGGAGGGATATATCACCAAGCATTCGGAAGCAGTGTTCAGCCACTCCATCTGCCCGGACTGCTATGAGAAACACGCTAAAACCCAAATTAAGAACTATATACAGCGGAAGCGGCAAAAGAAGACTTAACAAAAATTTAAAAACTAAGCAGGAGTCTGTACCTCTATGGAAAAATTGAATCGACTACTAGTATTTACCATTGATGAAGAGCGGTACGCACTGTATGTGGATGTAGTGGAAAGGATCGTTCGCGCTGTTGAAGTTACACCGCTGCCACAGGCGCCGGATATTGTTCTCGGGATTATCAACATGAAAGGACAAGTCATTCCCGTGATAAATATCCGTAAGCGATTTAACCGGGCGAAGCGAAAAATTGACCTGAACAATCGGTTCATCATTGCGCGTACACAGAAGAGGACTGTAGCGCTGGTGGTTGACACGGTCATAGGTATCGTTGAACCAGCAAAGGGAAAGCTGGTACCGGCCGAAAAGATTACGCCAGGAATGGAGCTTTTTGATGGAGTGATAAAACTTGAAGACGACATGGTTCTTATTCTTATTCACAACCTTGACAGGTTTCTTTCCCTTGAGGAAGAAACAATACTGGAGCATGCAATGGAAGAAGCGGTGGTGGCAAAGAATGGCTGAAAGCATTTCAGATATCACCCTTTCCCGGCTCAGTGACCTCATCGGTTCTCATATGGGCTTGCACTTTCCCCTGGAGCGTTGGCCTGACATCCAAAGAGGAATTCGCTCCGCGGCCTCTGACTTTGGTTTCAAGGATGCCGAATCGTGCGCCCGGTGGCTGGTGTCCTCGCGGTTGACCAAGAACCAGGTTGAAATCCTGGCCAGCCATATCACTGTTGGGGAAACTTATTTCTTCAGGGAGAAACCGATATTTGAGACTCTCAGAGAGCACATTTTTCAAGAGTTGATTCATTCTCGCATAAAAACTAACCGCCGCCTGAGAATCTGGATCGCGGGCTGCGCCACAGGCGAGGAGCCTTATTCCATTGCCATGCTGCTCAGAGATATGATTCCCGATATAAAGGATTGGAATGTAACGATTCTGGCCACGGACATTAACCCCCGTTGTCTTGAAAAGGCCTCCAAAGGCGTATACAAGCAATGGTCGTTCCGGAACAATCCTCCAGGATTTAAGGAGAAATATTTCAAGAAATCAAAGGACAACAGTTTCGAGATTCTCCCCAGTATCAAGAAGATGGTGAGATCCTTTTATCACAATCTGGCGGAAGATACCTATCCATCGCTCTTGAACGATACCAATGCAATGGACGTGATATTTTGCAGAAACGTGATCATGTATTTTGATCCGGAGCATCAAAAAAAAGTTGTTCAAAACCTTTACCACTGTCTTGTTGATGGCGGGTGGCTGGTTGTCAGTGTCTGCGAGACCAACCACATTCTTTTTTCACGGTTTCAGACCGTCTCTTTTCCTGATGCCACTTTCTATCGAAAAGATCTGCATAAAAAAGCCGGGAGGCGGGCCCGCCCGGAGAGAGAATATGAAATAGCCGCTCCATTCACTGTTCCTCCAGCCCCTCCTGTTCCCAGACTCGAAATCCAGCCTCCCGTTTCTTTTCCTGTCCAAACCGGATCGGCTCAGTTCCCTGAGCCGGTTCAGGAGAAACAAGAGCCGGAGAAGCCACCTGTATCGAAATCTCGCCCAACTCCCTTTGAAGAAGCCCTGGCATTATATGACCAGGGCTACTGGGCTGAAGCGGCGGAAAAGCTAGTAGGACTGGCTAAAGATAACCATAAAGCAATTTTTCTATTAGCCAGAGCCTGTGCCAACCAGGGCAAACTCAAACAGGCATTGGAGTGGTGCGAAAAAGCGGTGATCACGGATAAGCTGAATCCCAGCTCCCACGATCTCCTGGCAACCATCCTTCAGGAGCAAGGACAGGCCGAGGAAGCTAAGACTTCTTTAAAACGGGCGCTTTACCTTGATCAAGACTTCGTTTCGGCTCATTTCGCGCTAGGAAATCTCGCACGCGGGCAGGGAAAAGTCAACGAATCAGAGAGGCATTTCAGGAATGTGCTCAGACTCTTGCAGAGATATGATCAAGCTGAGGTCCTGCCCGAATCTGACGGCGTAACCGCTGGACGGCTCTCAGAAATTGTATCTTGTATGTGTACGAAATAGGAGGAGTTGCGTACATGAATAAAGATGCAGCAACATCAGAACACCCTGTCGACCAGAGCTTCACTCTGAGTCCACGGGAAAAGAAAAAAATCCTTAAAGACAGGGCAAAACTGTTAGCCCGGGAGCCGGAAAAAGAGGAAACAGCTGAAGAATATCTCGAGGTGGCCGAGTTTCTCTTAGCTTATGAGACCTATGCCTTTGAGATGGCTTACATTCGAGAAATCTATCCGCTCAAGGAACTCACTCCAATCGCCTGTACGCCGCCGTTTGTGCTTGGCGTAATCAACGTGCGGGGGCAGATTCTCTCGGTTATTGATATCAAGAAGTTTTTTGACCTGCCGGAAAAGGGGCTGGGCGATCTCAACAATATCATCATCCTGCAGGGCAATAGCATTGAGTTCGGGGTTCTGGCGGACAAGATCTTAGGCGTGCGGTCCATTCCGGTTGGTGAAATCCAATCCTCGCTTCCCACGCTGACAGACATCCGGGCAAAATATCTGAGGGGGGTGACAAAAGAGCGGAGTATAATTCTGGATGCGAAAAAGATCCTAAATGATGATAGAATCCTGGTGCACGAAGAAGCAGAGATTTAAACCGGACAATATTAATAAAAAAAACCATTAAAAAGGGGAGGTCAATATGACATGGTCCATCGGGAAAAAAATCGGTGCTGGGTATGTTCTGGCTTTATTGATTAGTGTCATCATCGGCGTGGTTGGGTACAGGAATATTGATGCACTAATCGAGACAAGCCATTGGGTGATACACACTAATGTGGTTCTTAGAGAAATCGACTTGTGTCTTTCGATCCTGCAAGATACAGAGACAGGTCAACGCGGCTACATCATAACTGGGGTAGATTCTTATTTAGACCCATATTCAAGGGGAAGTACGCTTGTTAGAGACCATATCAAGATGCTTCGTGAATTGACTAAGGATAATCCCAGGCAACAGCAGAGGCTCGATGCACTTGAACCTTTGGTTATCCAAAAGTTAGACGAACTCCGAGAAACTATTGACTTGCGCAGGGAAGAGGGATTTGATGCGGCAGTATCGCTAGTCGGGACAGGAAAGGGAAAGACGATCATGGATAATATCAGAAAGGTGCTCCAACAAATGATCGACGAGGAGCGCAAGTTACTTGACCAGCGGACAAAGGTGTCTGAAGCAAATGCCCAAAAGGCAGAACAAACCATCGTGTTTTGTATCATCATCGCCATTGTAATCCTGAGCCTGGCCGGCTTTTTAATCACTCGAGGCATTACCAAACCTTTGGAGCAGATTGTTTCAGTTTCTACAGGGATTGCTTCCGGCGATCTGACTATGAATGTGTCTACCGATGGTGGCAAAGATGAAATAGGGATTCTGGCGAGATCATTTGCTCAGATGCTTCAGTCTCTCAAAGACAAGGTCGAGGTGGCAAAACAGATCTCGGAAGGTAATCTGAAAGTGACTGCCAAGCCCGCTTCAGAGAAAGATGTCCTGGGAGTTGCTTTCGCCACTATGGTAGAGAATCTGCGGTCGCAGACCGCCGAGATTCTGGAGGGCGTAAGCGCCCTTGCCACCTCCGCCAGTGAGATTTCAGCATCGGTGCAACAGCTCGCTTCCAGCACCTCTGAAACAGCTACCTCGGTGAGTGAGACATCTACTACGATGGAAGAGGTTAAGCAGACAGCTCTGGTGTCCAATGAAAAGGCCAGGTACGTATCTGATTCCGCACAGAAGGCAAAGACAATATCACAGGACGGAAAAAAAGCCGCGGATGATACTGCCGAGGGTATGCGTAACATCCAGGAACAGATGGAGTCCATAGGCGAGAGCATTATGAGCCTCAGTGAGCAGAGCCAGGCTATAGGGGAGATTATTTCAAGCGTTGATGACATAGCCGATCAGTCAAACCTGCTGGCTGTCAATGCCTCCATTGAAGCGGTGAAAGCAGGAGAACACGGAAAAGGTTTTACCGTGGTAGCCCAGGAGATCAAGAGCCTGTCCGAGCAGTCCAAGCAGGCCACATTGAGAGTGCGGACGATTTTGAATGACATTCAAAAGGCCATGGGCAATGCAGTAATGGTCACAGAACAGGGAAGCAAAACAGTGGACGCGGGTGTGAAGCAATCTGCTCAGGCCGGCGAATCCATCCTGGCGCTTTCGGACAGTATAACCGAAGCAGCTCAGGCAGCAACACAGATAGCTGCATCCAGCCAGCAGCAATTTGTGGGAATAGAGCAGGTCGCCACGGCAATGCAGAGTGTCAAGAAGGCCAGCAGCCAGAATTCTGCCAGTGTGAAACAGCTTGGAACCACAGCGCAGAACCTTTCTGACCTGGGACAGAAGCTGAAGAAGTTAACGGAGCGCTATATATTGTAAGAAAATTTGAAAAACAGGATTTCTAAGGAGTCATCATTATGGGTGAAAAAGAAAATGATTTCCTCAAAAGACTCCTGGCCGCGTTCAAAATCGAATCGCAAGAGCACCTCGAGGCCATGTCTTCAGGGTTATTGGAATTAGAGAAAGAACCGGAGGCTAAAAAGCAAAAATCTATTATTGAGACCGTTTTCCGGGAGGCGCACAGTTTGAAAGGCGCGGCCCGTTCGGTCAACATGATGGACATTGAAGCTGTTTGCCGGTCTTTTGAAAACATCTTTTCCGCGTGGAAACGCCAGGAGATAACTCCCTCGCCTGAACAGTTTGATACACTTCATCGCGCCATAGACACTATCAGAAAACTTTTCTCTGCTCCTGAAGAGGGGCGAAGCGCAATCTCAGAACTTGTGCAACAACTTGACCGCTTTGCCGCCGGCAAGATTGAAAAATCCCCCGGCACTGCGCCTTTGCAGTCGGATGAAGGAGTTCCACCTCCTGAGGAAAGCGCTGAGCCCCCTGCTCCAGAAGCCGTTAGGCCTGAAAAGAAAAAATCGAAGAAACCCGAAAAGAGGGGGAAGGAAAAGCAAAAGAAAGATCCAGTTGAGCCTGCACCGGAGACTCCTGCCCCTGCTCCTGCAGTTTATCCTTCCACCAGGGATAATTCCATGATGACCGAGAGGGTGAAAATCTCCGCAGCCGATCTGGATGCGCTTTTGCGCCAGACAGAGGAGATGTCCGGAGTGAAAATGATATTGGGACAGCGTTCTGCGGATATTCGGGATATTTCAGCCATGCTTGACCTGTGGAAGAAGCAATGGGCAAAAGTTTCCCCGGAGACACGAATGATCCGGAAAATACTTGACAAAGAAACCGGGAAGCCGGATCAAGGCCAAACCAATTCCCAGTTTGCCAGACTGCTGGAATTTCTTGATTGGAATCTTGCCCACATCAAGTCATTGGATGACAAGCTTACAGCACTTGAAAAGTCGTCTGTGCAGGATCAGCGTTTCCTGAGCTCAATGGTGGACAATCTCCTCGAAGATATGAAAGAAGTTCTTATGCTTCCCTGCTCCTCGCTTCTGGAGATCTTTCCAAAGCTGGTGCGCGACCTTTCCAAAGATCAGGGCAAGAAAGTAGAGATGGTGATCACTGGCCGCGAGGTTGAAATTGACCGCCGTATCATGGAGGAAATAAAAGACCCCCTCATCCATCTGGTAAGAAACTGTATTGACCATGGCATTGAAAAGCCGGAAGAGCGGGATCGCAAAAAAATATCACCACATGGTACTATTACTATCGCTATCTCTCAGGTGAAAAGTAACCAGATTGAGGTTATCGTTTCCGATAACGGAGCTGGAATTGACCCGGAGAAAGTAAAACGTGCGGCTGTGAAGTGTGGGATCATATCGGAAAAGGATGCAAATCAGCTCAACGATAAAAAGGCTCTGTCACTCATTTTCGAGTCAGGCGTTTCCACCAGTTCATTCATTACCGATATCTCGGGTAGAGGGCTCGGTCTGGCTATCGTGCGGGAAAAAGTAGAAAAACTCGGCGGGCTCATATCGCTGGAAACCAAACCCTATATCGAGACCTCATTCAGGGTACTTCTCCCAATAACTCTGGCCACTTTCAGGGGTGTTCTGGTCCTGGCTGGTGGACAGGTATTTGTTGTCCCCACAACGAATGTGGAAAGGTGCGTGAAGGTCAAAAAGGATGAGATAAAGACAGTTGAGAACAAGGAAACCATTTCCCTGAACGGACGCACCATTTCCTTGCTGCGGCTTGATGATGTCCTGGAACTCCGGCGAAAAAAGGGCGCGGGCGACGATTCAGAGCTTGTCTCGGTGCTGGTCCTCCGCACTGCGGAAAAACTTATCGCCTTCAGAGTGGACGATATCCTGGATGAGCAGGAAGTGCTGATCAAAAGTCTTGGCAAACAACTCCCCCGGGTACGGAATATTACCGGCGCCACGGTTCTAGGCTCGGGACGGGTGGTTCCCATTCTGAACGTGCCTGATTTGATGAAATCGGCTGTAAAAGTTACCGCGGCTTCCGTGGGCGCTCCAGCAGCGCCGGAGGAAGTTGAAGCAAAAAGAAAATCCATCCTGGTCGTGGAAGATTCTATAACATCGAGAATGTTATTAAAAAATATTCTGGAGATGGCTGGATACCATGTCAAGACAGCAGTTGACGGTGTGGATGCGTTTACAACACTGAGGACGGAAGATTTTAGCCTGGTTGTCTCTGATGTTGATATGCCGCGGATGAACGGCTTTGTCCTCACCTCCAGGATTCGCAACGACAAGAAACTTGCCGAACTGCCCGTTGTGCTGGTAACTGCCCTGGAATCCCGGGATGACCGGGAGCGGGGCATAGATGCTGGCGCTGATGCCTATATCATAAAAAGCAGCTTTGAGCAGAGCAATTTATTGGAAGTGATCCAGAGACTCATTTGACTCACGGGAGAGAGGCCATGATAAAGGTTGTCATTGTGGATGATTCTCTGACAGCCCGGGAAAACTTGAAATACATCCTGGAAACTGATCCGGATATCCGGGTAGTAGGAACGGCAGATGACGGCAAGGAAGGGGTTGAAATGGTAATGCGGAAAAAGCCGGACGTAGTGACCATGGATATCAACCTGCCCAAAATGAGCGGCTTTCTGGCGACCCGCAGAATCATGGAAACCTGCCCTGTACCCATTGTCATCGTGAGCGCTAGCTGGGACCCATCTGAGGTCGAAAAAACATTCCTGGCCATGGAAGCAGGGGCTGTTTCCGTATTCGAGAAACCACCGGGCCTAGGACACCCTGACTACGAGAGATCAGCCAGGGAACTCATTACAACAGTAAAACTGATGTCGGAAGTGAAGGTTATAACACGGAAGCCTCGATTTCAAAAGAAACAGGCCGTTCCTGCAGCGCCTTTTCAAGTGGAGTCTCTACCAACACCAGCCAGGATAAAACTGGTCGCCATAGGCGCGTCTACCGGCGCCCCGGTTGTGCTTCAGACAATTCTTTGGAAGCTTCCAACGAATTTTTCCGTTCCCATTTTAATTGTTCAGCATATTGCATCAGGTTTTATTCAGGGATTGGTGGATTGGCTCGATCAAAGCACCGGTTTCCCGGTTCACCTTGCTACCAATGGTGAACCTCTGTTGCCCGGACATGCCTACCTTGCTCCTGATGATTTTCACCTGGGAGTAACCAGAAATAAGACAATACTACTCAGTAACGGGGAAAAAGAAAACCATATGCGCCCTTCGGTTTCTTTCCTTTTCCGCTCTGTTGCAGATGTTTATGGTCCAAATGCAGCCGGTGTGCTGCTGACAGGCATGGGAAGCGATGGCGCAAAAGAATTGGGTTTGATGAAAGAAAAAGGCGCGGTAACTATTGCGCAGGATAAAGAAACTTCCGTTGTTTTCGGCATGCCAGGCAGAGCTGTAGAAATTGGTGCGGCCCAATACGTACTGCCGCCGGATCAAATTATTCAAACACTTTTAAGATTGATAAAATAACCGTTTAGCAGGAATTGAGGCTGTGAACGTATGAAAAATTCTCCAGTCCATTTATAATCAAGGTTTTCATGGCAAGGAATCTTGATTTATAAGGCTATCTGGGACGTGCCTCTTGAAAATGAGGAGATTAATACATGAAATCCCGAAAAGATAAAAAAAACAATGAAGTTGAAATATTGATCGTGGAAGACAGCCCCACCCAGGCTATGAAATTGCAGCACCTTCTTAAGCAGGAAAATTACTCTGTTTCAGCCGCTCAAAATGGCCTCGAGGCTTTGTCTTTCCTGAAAAAGCACAGGCCCACGCTTATTATCAGCGACGTGGTCATGCCCGAGATGGACGGCTTTGAACTATGTCAAAAGATCAAGGCAGATGAAAACCTCAAAGATATACCGGTGGTTCTTCTGACAGCACTCACTGAACCCGATGATATCATCAAGGGGCTTACGAGCGGAGCAGACAACTTTGTTACAAAGCCTTACGATGAAAAAACACTTTTATCCAGTGTCAACTATATTCTTGTAAACCGTGATATAAGGCGGAAAAAGGCCTCGGATATGGGCATCGATATTTTCTTTTCCGGGAAAAGACATTTTATAACCTCGGATCGCATGCAGATTCTGGATCTTCTTATTTCCACGTATGAAATTAATGTCCAAAAAAGCCGTGAATTGGAGCGTGCAAACAAAAAACTGGAAAAAACCCAGGGCGAGCTGAGAGCCCTCAACGAGCAACTTGAACAAAAGGTATTAGAGCGGACACAGAGGATTTCCCATCTCAATAAAATGATTCTCGCGGTTCGAAACGTCAACCAGCTCATAACCAAGGAAAAAGACCTCGATCGCTTGCTTCAAAGGGCTTGCAACAAACTGATCGAGGCTCGCGGTGATTACAAAATGTGGATTGTTTTATTGGATGAGTCAGGAGGGTTTGTCAAGGCTTTCGAAGCCGGTCTGGGAAAAGATTTCCTGTCCATGATCGAGCTATTGAAGCGAAATGAGTTGCCTGATTGCTGCAGTAAGGCCCTGAAGCAACCAGACATAGTGGTGACCGAGGATCCGGCATCTTCTTGCAATGACTGCCCTATGCAGAATACCGAAGGCAGGTCAGGGATGAGTATCCGATTGGAACACCATGGAAAAGTTTACGGCCTGTTGAGTGGTTCCATCCCCAGAGAATGTATCACAGACGAAGACGAGCAGGCATTGTGGAAGGAGGTTGCAGGAGACATTGCTTTCGCGCTGCACAGCATAGAATTGGAAGAGGAGCGCAAGCGGGCCGAGGAAGCGCTAAGGAAGCGGACTCATGATCTTGGCGAGAGAGTTAAAGAGCTCGGTTGCCTTTTCGGGCTTTCCAGACTTATCGAGCAGCCCGATGTATCACTGGAAGAAGTATTCCAGGGGATTATCCAATTGGCTCCACCTGCCTGGCAATATCCTGATATCATTTGTTCGAGAGTGGTTTTTGAGGATAAGGAGTTCAAAACGGATAATTTCAAAAACACCAGGTGGAAGCAGTCGGCTGAAATTATGGTGTCTGGAAAGAAAGCAGGGATTATTGAAGTCTGCTACCTGGAGGAAAGGCCAGAACTTGATGAAGGTCCATTCTCAAAAGAAGAGAGGAACTTACTAGATGCACTTGCTGAACGATTGGGAAAATTCATCATGCACAAACGGGCAGAGGAGGCCTTGCGAAAGAGTGAAGCCAGTCTGGCTGAAGCCCAGCGAATCGCCAGTTTAGGAAACTGGGATTGGGATATAGTCAATAATGAATTACGCTGGTCCGACCAGATTTATCACATATTGGGTTTAAAACAAGAGGAATTTAGTGTGACAAATGAAGCCTTTTTTAATTCTGTTCATCCTGAGGACAGAGAGTTAGTTAAAAAGACAATAGATGATGCTTTGGCCAAGAGAAAGCCTTATAGAATTGATCATCGAATAATATTGCCTGATGGTGAGGAACGCATTGTTCACGAGCAGGCTGAGGTTACTTTCGACCAAGCAGGTAAGCCTATTCGAATGATCGGAACTATCCAAGACATTACCGAGGATAGGCTTGCAGAGGAAGCACTGCGGAAGGAACGAGATCTTTTAGACCACATTATGGAAACCAGCCCTTCTGGAATCACTATGGTGGATCGTGTAGGACAGATCACCTTTGCCAATGCTCGCGCAGAAGAGTTGTTAGGTTTGAGAAAAGAAGAGATTACCGAACGACTTTATAATGATCCAAAATGGGGAATTACCGACTTTAAGGGTAACCCGGTTCCTGAAGATGAACTTCCCTTCAAACAAGTATTGAGAAACGGCCTGCCCGTATATGATGCCCGTCATGCCATTGTTTGGTCTGACGGGAAGCGAGTACTGCTTTCAATTAACTCTGCCCCTCTATTTGACGTTTCAGACCAGGTGACAGGGGTGGTGAATACTATTGAGGATATTACTAATGAGGTCCAGCTGGAAAATCAGCTTCGACAAGCCCAGAAAATGGAATCGATAGGTTTACTTGCTGGGGGAGTGGCCCACGATTTCAATAATCTCCTCACATCCATCATGGGATATTCATCCTTGATCAAAAAAGCAGTGGATCTGCCTGAAAAGCAAAGGAAGCGTATTGAGGAAATTGTCAAGGCATCCCAGCGTGGGGCTGAGATAACCAGGCAGCTACTTACCTTTAGTCGAAAACAACCGCTTAAATTGGTCAAAATGGATTTAAATGAAGCAGTAAGTCAAACACTTCGTTTTCTCAAGCGCGGATTAGGGCCGAATATTAAGATCGAAACCAAGTTAGATAAGGCTTTGGGAATAATCAATGCAGACAGCACGCAAATTCAACAGGTACTTATGAACCTCTGCCTGAATGCCAGAGATGCCATGCCTGATGGAGGTAAAATTTTTATCGAAAGCTCCAATATAGAAATCGATGCTGAATATATTGCAAAATATATGTATGCCAAAACGGGGCCATACGTTCTGCTCGCGATCACCGATACAGGAACAGGGATGAGCAAGGAAACTATATCCCGCATTTTCGAACCCTTTTTCACCACCAAGGAAATCGGCAAAGGGACAGGTCTTGGATTATCCATCGTTTACGGTATAGTTAAAAACCACGGAGGGTTCATCAACGTCTATAGCGAGCTCGGCAAGGGCTCCTCTTTCAAGGTATATCTACCCAAGGTAACCGGTAGAGAGGAGATAAAGATAGTAGCTGAACCTCTGATAAAAGGTGGAGAGGAGACTATTCTAATTGTCGATGATGAAGAGATGATTTTCAATCTTGCCGCCAGTATCCTGGAAGAGTACGGCTATAATTGTTTAACAGCCGGAAATGGGGCGGAGGCTCTGAATATCTACCGGCAAAAACATCAGAGCATTGATCTTGTGCTGATGGATCTTGTCATGCCCAAAATGAGTGGTCTGGAGCTTTTCGAGGAAATGCGTAAGATTAATCCCCGTGTTAGAACTGCTCTGTCGAGCGGCTTTTCTGTTCAGGATGAAGAAACATTTTATAAAAAGGGTATCAATGCTTTTATCCCCAAACCATATCAGGAAAGAAGTCTTGCTAAGATAGTGAGGGAAGTACTTGACAGTGAAAAATGAGAGGGAATCAAAAAAAAGGATTCACTTCGATGGCGGGGAAAAATAACAGAAATCTTCAGATTCTGGTAATTGACGACGACGAACTTATTCGTGGTTTCATTAATAGCTTGTGTGAGGAGAAGGGCTGGATCACGCAAGAGGCAGAGAACGGGCCCCAGGGCATCGAGATGGTTAAGCAGAATTCCGGGGATTACCAGGTTGCTTTGCTTGATATTCGTATGCCAGGTCCTTCTGGCCTGGAGGTCCTTCCGGAATTGCAGAAATACGGCCAGGACCTGGCTGTGATTATGATGTCCGGCTATGCCGAGGTGGAAACCGCGGTCGAGGCCATTAAAAACGGAGCTTTCGATCTTATCCAGAAACCGATAGAGCCGGATGTTCTAGTAGCCCGCATTGAGAAAGCCTTAGAACAACGTCAGCTCCGCATAGAGCACAGACAGTATGTTACCGACATTGAGAAAAGGGTTGACGAACGGACCTCCGAGCTTGAGGCAGCCCGGAAGGCTACTATCTTCGGTCTGGCCCGCCTGGCAGAATACCGGGATGAAGAGACCGGCTACCACCTTGAAAGAATGGCCAACTACGGGGTGGCTCTCGCCCGAGCAATGATAAAAATGGGCCTCTATCGGGATATCCTTAACAATAATTTCCTGATTCTCCTTTTCGAATCAGCGCCGCTGCACGATATCGGCAAAGTCGGTATTCCGGATATGATCCTGCACAAACCGGACAAGCTGACACCTGATGAATTCGAGATTATGAAAACGCATACTACGATCGGCGCCAGGGCCATCGAGGATATCCAGAAAAAAGCCAAAGGTCAGAGCTTTTTGAGCATCGGCCTGGAAGTCTCTCTCAGCCATCACGAACACTATGACGGAAGAGGTTATCCGCAGGGTATCGCAGGCAGCAAAATTCCGCTTTCGGCAAGGATTCTCGCCCTGGCTGACTTTTACGACGCTTTGTCTTTTCCACGCGTATATCGTCCTTTCGGTTTTCCCCATGAAAAAGTAAGAGAAATGATCGGGGAAAGGGCCAAGACCCAATTCGATCCAGATATTGTAAAAGGCTTTCTGAAATGCGAATGTGAATTTGTATCTTTGCGGGAGAAGTATCAGGATTAGGATAGAGAACAGATATTCTGTCCCTATTGTGCAATAATAACTGCTTGGTTAAAGAACATTTTTGATTGATTGCTAAATTATGAGGTGTCATTATGGATGAAAAACAGATAGATAACAAAGACTCTGTCATTGATGAGAAACAATTAGAAGAAGACCTGGCTTTCATTGAAAAGCTGGATATTGACAAGCTGAAGTATGAGATCAGCGATGAACTTGGCGAATTGACCGAAAAAGCGGGAATGCTGCTGGATGAGGCTGAGAGAGAAAGAGAAGTAATCCCTCCCAAGATTGAGGTGCGATTTTCTCAGGATAAGTTGCAGGCATACCTTA
>CAZSTM010000039.1:0-15024 GCA_964609635.1 uncultured Gemmatimonadales bacterium | reverse complement strand
GAGATCCAGGGTTTGATATATTCACGCTTACCGGTGGAGTAGGCCAGGAAGCTGGTAGTTACATCACGGGCGCTGAGACTGGCAAGCAGGTGAATCCCTCCCAGGGTAAGCGGCATAACCGCTCCGATATCGAAACCGAAACCGCTGGCGCTGGCTCCCTCCTGACGGAGATACAGGACTTTGACATTTGCGCCGAGATAGCTGTTGCTCCTGAACTTGCGAGCCAGCCCTGCCAGCAGGGCGAAATCGTTCTTGGAACTGTAGCGGTCGATTACCGGTCGATTTTCCGGTCCAAGTTCGCGGTCCGGGTCTTCGAGGCGGGTAACTATCGGGATTCCTCCCACTCCAAGATGAATGAGCCCCACGCCGATCACGCTTTGGCTGTATTTGCCCGTCAAACGCCTGGAGTAACCGATGAAATTGTAATCCACCTCGCCGCTGAAACGTTCGCTGTGCATAAAAGCCAGGTGGTTGTTGATCCCCGGGTCGGTTCTGGCCATTCCGCCGGGATTCCAGTACAAGGCCTCGGCCCCGGTAGCCAGCGTATGGTAGGCGCTGCCCATACCCAGCCCGCGGGCTCCCACACCCACGCTGAAAGACTCTCCGGCGTACTTGCTCTGGGCTTTCAAGGCCGGACAAGCAAGTGCCGACAATAAAAGGAACAGCTTGATTATTAAAGGTTTACGGCCGGACGAAGCGCTGAAAAAATTAGGCTTCAATATGGAAATTCCTTTGCTATTAGCTTGACTTTTTCCCGTTTTTGGGATAAAATAGGTATTATTGTAAATCAGCTTTTGGAATCGTGTTGAAAAAACACGCTTTCAAACATCACAGCCCAGGTGATGCCAAGCAAACGCGGATTGCAAAACAATTAATTTAAGAGGCTTTCAGCGAATTCATTTGGTGCAAGCCGTATTGAAAAAGCGTCGGAGGCTTTTTTCAATACTCTTTTTAAATGAAAATTTCCGGTCTCCCCCCAATGAAACTGATCAAGTTGTCGTCGATTATTTTATGTCTGCTCTTAATCGGTCTCTTACCGAAAAGTGTCAGGCATCCCGACCGGAAGACACCCTCGCCGCTCATCACCGGAGCAGTTTCAACGAACATTGGTTTCAGTCAGACTGATAAGTCTATTATGACCCACCTGGATTCTGTGGTGCTCACCGATGGCAAATTACTTTTCGAACGTCACTGCGGCAAGTGCCATTCCACCGGTTTCGTGATGAACAGCCGAATAAATTCTATCATGGCCGATTCCCTGGTGGCCGAAATGCTGAATAAGGGCGGGTTCAAGTTCGATCCGGCTCAACATTTGTTGATCAGGCGTTACCTTCATTATATCCTGCCCCAATAGCGGCACGCTCTCAGCAGAGACAGCCGCCGACCCTTAAGCTCTCCAACTCTCCCGTCACGCCTGACAGAATGATACCCTTCCAGGCCGGCTTTGTTCTGCTTTAAGCCGCAGCAGGCTCGGTTCTACTTCTGGTCATTGTCGGGGGGAAGTATCCTGCTGATTTCCGGTCGTCCCTGAGCCAGGTATCTCCAGCGGGTGCTCAGCAGCCTGACCACGACCAGGGACAGGGCCAGTCCCAGGCAGCCAGCCGGTCCGGACATCAGGATTTCCGGTTTATTCCAGCCCAGGCTGAGGTTCAAATAGTGCGCGCCGATTACAAAAGCGAGCAGAAAGATCACCGGGATCAGGTAGATCACGAAAGCGCCCCAGAAAATCACCCCCTCAGCGATGGTCAGCTCCACCAGGTCTTGCGGCCGGGCTCCGATGCTGTTTTCCGCCACGGCGATCCTGAGGCGGGCGTTTTCTTCCAGGGGCAGGCAACCCTTGGATTCCGGGCAGTGATCGCACATTGTGCTACGGTTCACTTCCACGGTCGCCAGATTACGGTTCGTGCTCAGCACTTTCCCCCGGCTGCAGGTGTTCCGCCGAGTCGTTTTCGGCTCCATCCGGCTCTCCCGGCAGCAGTTTTTCCAGATACTCCAGTTGCGCCTGATAGTCTCCCAGGCCGCAGAGGTTCACTTCCCGATAATTGCTGTCCAGCTCGTCCATTCTCAGGATCAGCCCTTCGAGAACCTCATCCAGCTTATCCTCGGGAAGATGTGCTTTGCGGCTTTCCAGCTTTTTGCTCAACTCGCCCTGAGCACTGATCTCGTAAGAGTACGCCGCCAGCTCCAGACGTTCACTATCCATCAGGCGGGTTACGATCAGAAACCCCCACCTCGTCTGGCCCTGTTCGATCACCGGGAAAAGAAAAAGCGTATGGTAACTCTGACCTGGAGCAAAAGCGAACGCCTCCCTGATTATTTCCAGGATTAGTCCGGGATACTGAGGCTGTGTGTCACTGTCTATCGAGGTGTTCGAATCCATTCTGCAATAAACCCCTGAAAGGGTGTGATCAAACGCATGTTTGTTAAACTGATCAAGCCTGCCCGCGAAGCTGCATAAGCCACGGACTTTCAAAAATGGCCCTCTGGCATAATTTATCAACCCTGAGGGTTTGACCTGAAAGGCCGCTAAAGGATCGTTGAAAAAGCCACGGAAGGCTTTTTCCATTAATTCTTTGCCCGGAGATGCTTCGGACAAACCTTTTATATTGCACGGCTAAAAGCTTTCACAATTCGGCGGTATATCCTGATGCCGTGTCGGAAGCGTGTTTTTTAACATGCTTCTAAGGGTCGGATTGTTTTAAAATATAAGCAGAGGGGGTTTTAAGCGATATATTTCTGGCTTGTCCGGCGAAAAGTTGTCACCGGTGCAGGGATTCGAAACATCGGGGCTTGAGCCATCGGACGCCGGGTGTCCGTCGATGGAGCGCAAAGCCCCGACCGGTCCGGGCGGGCGGACGGCAGGTTCGCTCGAGGTGCCTCAGGAGGGTTCCTTGCGCGTGATCCAGCTTTCGGCCCCCCAGAGAATACTCAGCGCCAGGAGGAAAAAAATCATCTGGATCAGCTGCGAGGCTGTTTTGAAAAATTTCATCGTCCTTTCCCGGCAAAGATGAATGATTAAAACAGTTGATAATTAAAATTGCAATTCCCGTTCCAATCCCGGGTTTTCTTTCAATATTACCTAACTTCCTGGATTCAAAGGGATTAAGCACTTTGGAAATCATCATTACCGAGTGGTGGAAGGAAAAGATTTCCCGGGCGGTCCGGCCGAAAGCGACCCGGTTGACAAAATATTTTCTTTCTGCTATTATTCCCCGAAGATACCCAAAAACCGGCAGAATAATACAATCCTATGGAGAGCAATCATGTACGAGCGCGAAAAAATCAATCGGAAGGCATTTTTAACCGGCTGTGGACAAGCTTTTCTGGGTTTGGGTATCGGGGCTTCCTGTGGAAAATCAGCTTCGCAGGCAAAAGATCTCTCGCCTTCCGATGCACAGGCAGAGGCTCCCCCGGAGACTGCCCGCACCGGGCCTGAGATCGCTTACCGCTCGCTGGGAAGGGCCGGGATCAAGGTTACCGAGGTCGGTTTCGGCGCCAGCCGCACCATGGACCCCAGTCTGTTGCATCACGCCCTGGAGGTCGGTATGAATTTTATCGATACCGGTAGGGCTTATGCCAATGGTCAGAACGAGGTCATGGTAGGCAAGGTACTCAAGGCCAGACGGGCTCAGGCGGTAATCAACTCGAAGCTGAGATGCCGATCCATAGAAAAGATGCAACAGGATCTGGAAACCAGTTTAGACGCGCTGGGCACGGATTACATCGACTGCCTGATGATCCACGGAGCCAGCAAGCCGGAGCATATCGAGTCGCAGGAGGTCAAGGAGTTTTTCTCCCGGGCCAAAGAGGAGGGCAAGGTGCGCACTTACGGGTTCAGCAGCCACAGCAACTTTATCGAGCTGCTCGAGCTGGCCGCCAAAGATAAGTTTCACGAGGTGATAATGGTCCCGTACAATTTCATGGGCTCGTACAATCACATGCTGGGCGGCAGTTACAATGAATGGGACAGCGAGGCCCTTGCCCGGGCCATAGATAACTGCGGCAAGGCAGGCATCGATTTCGTCTCCATGAAAGGCTGCTCGGGAGGTTTCAACAAGGACGGTACGGGTGCGCAGACCTACCGCGCGGCCCTTAAATGGATTCTGCAGAACCCCTATATGAAAACCACCGCCACGGCCATGGGAAATTTTCAGCAGATCGAGGATGATGCGGGTGCCATGGGAGCCGGCGCCCTGAACTCCGAGGACAGGCGATTGCTCGACTCTTATGCCATGAGTTACAGCGCCTGGTACTGCAGGATGTGCGGACAGTGCAGCGGGCGGTGTCCGCAAGGCGTGGATGTCTCCCAGGTCAACCGTCTGCACATGTACGCGGTGGGTTATGGAGGCGGGATGGCTCGCCAGGCCCGGCTTGAATATACCGCTCTGGGAAAGGAAAGCGCCGCAGCCTGTGTGGATTGTCAAAGCTGTAGTGTAAGCTGCGCCTACGGCCTGCCGCTGAGCCGCAAGCTGGCGGATGCTCATGTGCTGCTGAGCTAGCTCCCTAATCTACCTTCTCACCTAAAAAAGCAGGGGCCATGCCCCTGCTTTTTGCGACTTATCTTAACGGCGTGATATCAGAAAATCTGTTCCAGGGCTGTCAATTCCCCCTTCTCAAACATCGGAAATCTTTTTTCGCACTTTCCCCCATGAAGGTGTTATCAGAAAACTTTCCTCCATATTTTCCACCATGCGCAGGAACTTGTCGATCGGGATCGCAAAGGTGAGCGTATCGGTGGGGACAAAGGGCCGCGCCGAGACATCGAACATCCCGAGCACGGCCTGCGGTCGCCTGGAAGTCCTTTCGAGGTAGGGATACAGTGCGATAGAGCCGCAGCCGGCGGCAAAAGGAGTAAATACTCCGTTCGGCTCGACTTCATCAAAGTTCGCCAGGGTGAAAAGACCGGAGATGACCTCCGGCCGGGCAAAGAAAATAACCACTTCCGGGTTGTCCGAACCCTCGAGCTTGTCCCACCGCTTGAAAATAACAAACCTGCAGGGAGCCTTGAATTCCGGCCAGTTTTTCATAGTTGCCTTGACCAGTTCGGGGGTTTTTTTGTATCGCTCCCCTTCAAGTTTTCCCGGAATGCCGCAGGAGAGAAAATATTCAAAGTCCGGCATGATTTCTTCGGTGAAGCCGAGATATCTCTTGCCTCCGTGGCACCCTATCGATCTGTCGTCAAAGCACAGCGATTTCCCCTTTCGTACCGCGTCCAAATCCCAGATCAAACATCTGTGCCCGGCGGCAGGTTTTACCCTCTCGGCGGGTCCCTCCTTATCGGAGTACCAGAAAACAACCGGTAATTCTGTCGGGCCAAAATATTTTTTCCAGAGCCTGATAAATTTTTCATTTAATTTCTTATCCATCCGAGCATTATCCTTCCTTGAGACTTATCTCGAAAACCGCCGTACCGCCTCCGGTGTGTTCGTGCGCATCCAGACACTGCACGTAGGCTTTCTGTTTATTGTTTTTGCCGGCCAGGCCCCACCGGGAAGGCGGGGAGATTTGCAGAGCGTTATAGTGCGGCATAAGCGAAGCCAGTGAATGCATGCACAGCTCTTTTTCGGCTTGCAGTCGGTACCCCTCCCGCAGCTTGAAAGTATCTCCGACCCGGTAAACCGGGCAGTTGCCCTTGATCTCCACCACACGGATAATCAGGTCCATGCTTACCTCCCAAGGGATTTTTAGCCATATCAGGCGCAAGCATTCAACTAAGTGCTTTATCTCCGAAATTCGGTAGCCTGTTTTTCGTAGGGGCGACAACCTGTACCGCCCCCTAAAGGTTATCTTTATCAGGTTGCAGTGCGGGCGAGGCATGCCTCGCCCCTGCGCTAAATTATTGGATGAACAAATATGTTACTGTATTTATGAATTCATGTGCTGAATTGCCGGTTTACGCTCGCCAAGACACCCCGCCTTATGCGCAGGAAGCCACCTTTTTCAGCGCCGGCTGAATATCAGCACTCCGGCCGGGCCGAACGGCGGCAGCTCGACAGAGAGTTCTCCTTCCTGGTAATCGACTTTGAGCGGTATCGGCCAGGTGGGACGGGCAGCGGGAGTCCAGGCGGCGCGTACCAGATGTTCCGCCTCCGGGGCTCGTGCGCGGACAATAACTCCGCTGCGCAGGCTCTGGTCGGCCAGCAGAACCCCGGGGCGAACCACGGTTACCAGGAGGTCGCTCCTTCCGGGCCGCTCGATTGAGGGTACCCGGAAAATCTGTCCCCGGATGCCCTCCGGCAAGCGCAGCGCATGCGGTTCGAGCACCCATTGCCGGCCCTTGAGGCTCAAGTAAAGCGGGCGGTAAGCCCGGGACAACAGGGGATCGAGTTCCAGCAGGCCGGCCGAGGGCATTACACCCCAGATCAGCTGGTTCTGAATCCGATATTCTATCTCCTGGATGCCGAGACTGTCACCTGACGGCGACAGGCTCACAGCCGGGCGGTCCAGGCACATCAGGGCTTTGGCCCCCAGGTTGCCGTAACCCGCGCCCTCCAGGCAGAAAATGTCCACTCCAGCGCAGGCGGAGATTGTCGAGGGCACCGCGGCTAAAACCAGTTTGCCGGCATCGTGAACCATCTCGGTCAGCGCCGGGCCCAGCCGGCCGAAAGTGTTTCCCAGGCTGGATGCCGGACGATTATGTACCACGGTCAGGCCGTCATCGTGCGCGAAATCAACCGAGTTAATAGACAGGTCATCGAAAAAGAAACCCGCTGCCTCGGGGTACAGCTCGATCATCAGTTTCTGCTGTTGAAAAATCCGCCTGCCGAACGGGCCGGTAAGTGCAGCGTGCATCAGCAGACGGCCGGGCTCTGAGATAAGAGGGTATCCCAGTTCATCGCGGGCAATGTCCGAGTCGAACTGTTTTTCGGCCAGCTCGCGATCACAGCGCTGGTTGTAGGCCGAGTAGAGTACCGGCTCCATTTTTGCGATACGCAGGGCATCGATCAGGAAGCGGACCTGCTGCACAGACAATTCGGCGTACTTTTGCGTATCTAACTGGCAGGCCCAGGTAAAATCGTCGGAATAGACCGACTGGGGCGGTATCCACAGGCCGTACCGGTGGAAATTCCAGCCGATTTTCGCCAGGCTCGCATTCATTCTCAACAGGCGGCGGACAGCCGTCGGGTCGACACCGGTCGGTTCGACATCACCGAGCACTCCGGCCAGCTCGCGCGCACGCGGATCGGCGGCGAAAGCCTTCGGGTACCTTTCGACGAATATTTTCAAGGCCGGGCGCCAGTCATCCTGGTGACTGAAGAGCCAGAGCCCGGTTTTCAGGGGACGGTCGGGAGCGATACCGACCAGGTCGAAAGTGACCCGCAGGTAGTTGAAATCTTTGACAGTGGGGAATGAACCCGCCGGCGGCTGCCTGTGAACCTCCGGCTCGATACTGAAGCTCACTCGTGCTGTCTTTATCTCGAGCGGAACTCCCACGCTCACGCCCGGACCGCCGGGCTTCCAGAAGGCGGCCAGGGGTATGCCGGTTGCATTGACTCCCAAATCCCCGAAGCCGTAGCGAAAGCGTACCGCGGTTTCACCATCCAGGGTGAGCGGATCATCCATCCCGGGCACCCAGAACATATAGCCTGTGGGCACGGGAATAAGGTAGGTAAAGCGGACCGAGCGCAAAGGAGCTTCCAGGTCCTCGCAGACAGCCCGGCAGCTCAGGTATACTCCGTGCTCGTTTCCGGATACCCTCTGGTTCAGCATAAACGGGGCATTTTTGAATTGTTTGCTGAAGCTTACCTGGCTCTCGCTGTGGGTGAAATCGAAAACGAGCGAGGAATCGCGCAGGTCGCTGAAGCGTATTTTGTCCAGCTCGTCGTAAACCTCGATACCCAACACCGGTATATCCAGGGAGTCCGGCTGTTCTTTCAGGAGGTCGATCTCGGAATCCGTGTGAGTCAGACCGGTGATAAAACCGTCGCTCGAGCGCACCTGGATCTTGACACCCTTGCCTTCAACCGAGGCAATGGTGACCGGAATTTTCTTTGGAGGGGCCTCCAGGGTGCACGAACTGAAAGCCAAGATCAGAAACAAGGCAGACAACTGTAAGTATCTCAGCGGCGGCCGGCCGGGATGGTAAGCTTGCACGGTTATCCTCCGGAAAATTTAACGTTTTGAGCGCAGCTGAAATTTGCCCAATGACTACAGAGCCGATTCAGGCGAAGTTCCGAAGACAGGCAACCAGGTACGCTTTGATGGAGTATATTTCACACCTCAGTTTGATCGACAGATGCTATCTGGACAGTGGACTCGATTATCTTGAATTTCTCGGACAGGTGTTTGTTTATTCTTGAAATCAGTTGGTCTGGATCGGCAGCTAACTTTAATTTCAGGTGGGCGGAGAAAACAAGTATATCAGTGGTAATTGTCCAAAGATGCACGTTGTCTATTTCTTTAATTTCAGGAAAATTGGTTTTCAAGTCATCATTGATCATATCGATATTTAATCCTTTGGGAGCCATTTCCAATAAGATTCTTGAAGATTCTTTCAATATTCCCAATGCCCAAAAAATTATAACTATGGATATTCCGATACTGACCAGTGGGTCGATGATATTCCAGCCGGTATAATAGATGACAATTGCCGCCATGACAATCCCAACAGAAGAAACGGCGTCTGCAACCATATGAAAAAATACACTCCTGATATTAAGGTCCTCTTTTTTAAAGCCATGCAGGATAACGATACTGACCAGGTTTGCTGCAAGTCCCACGACAGCAATTATTAACATGTGAAAACCAAGAACTTCCACCGGATGTATGATTCTTAAAACCGCCTCGTAAATTATCACGGCAACCACGAGCAAAAGAAACACTCCATTAATAAAGGCAGCTAATATCTCCGCTCGATACAAGCCGAAAGTTTTATGATGGCAAGGTGGTTGTCTGGCGATAATTATCGCCATTAAGCTTATCCCGAGAGCGAAACAGTGCGTGAACATGTGCGCTGCATCGCTGATCAAAGCTATGCTGTGGACAAGAAGTCCACCAATGATCTCAACAATCATCACCAACGCGGTGAAAGACAGCGACAGAGTGATTTTTTTCTTTTCCGCAGAACGGTACTCAACCGAATGGTCGGAGAAGAAATTTTTGTGTTTTACCATTCAATCGTCCATCTGGAGTAAAAGAGCTTCGGCGGCTCACGGACTGACCGTGGCGATCAAACGGAACATCCTTGCCGGAGCAGTTTATCAGGTGCCGCCTTGCAGGGCCGCCTCCAGCAGCTCCGCACAGCGCCCGGCTCCCAGCACGGCCATGATCAGCGGTAAGTCCGGCCCGTGCATGCGCCCGGTAACGGCGATACGTACCGGCATGAAAAGGAGCTTACCTTTGACTCCGGCTTCCTGCCCGATCGTTTTAAGAAGAGCTTTCATGCTTTCGGGGTCTTCGCTCCCGGACTCTCTCAGCTTGACAGCCATCAACCGGAGAACCCTCTTGGCCTCGTCGGTTGCGAGCAAGGCGTCGGCCTCGGGATCTTCGATTTCCCCGACCGTGCCGCTGAAAACTTCCAGGTAGCCGGAAATATCTGAAAGAAGCTCGAGCTTTTCGCGGCAGGCCAGCACGATCCGGTCCCATTGCTCATCGTCGAACTCTTCCGCTGTAGGGCCCGCAAAAGAGCGTAAAAGCTCGCCCAGGCGGTCCTGGTCGAGCGCGCGAATGTGCCGGCCGTTGAGCCAGCGGAGCTTGATTTCATCGAAAACGGCCGCGCTTTTTCCCAGGCGCTCGAAATCGATTTCAGCCAGCAGGCGATCCTTTTCCAGGAATTCATCTCCACTGGGCGAGGACCAGCTCAACAGGCTCAGGTAATTAATCAGGGTTTCCGGCAGGTAACCCGTCCCGCGGAACTCGCGGACACTGGTGGCGCCGTGCCGCTTGCTGAGCCGCTGTTGGTCTGGACCGAGGATCATGGGTATGTGAGCGAATACGGGTTCAGCCGATTGCAGGGCGGCATGGAGCATTTTCTGACGGGGGGTGTTGGACAGATGATCGTCCCCGCGCACCACATGAGTGATTTCCATGGCCTTGTCATCCACGACCGCGGCGAAGTTATAGGTGGGCCGGCCATCGGCGCGCAGCAGGATGAAATCGCTGACCGTCTCATGCGAGACCGAGACCCGGCCTTTGACCAGGTCACGCCAGGCGCTAACCCCCACCGGCACTTTGAAACGTACTGCGGGCGGTTGCGAACCCCCTTCTTTCTCGTTCGGCCCGCTGAACTGGCCGCGGTAGATCGGCGAACGGCCTGCGGCGAGAGACTCGGTGCGGAAAGCTTTCATCTGTTCATCGGTCATACGGCAGTAATAAGCCAGACCGTATTCCACGAGCATCTCGGCGCTCAAGGTGTAAAGCTCGCCTCGCTCGCTCTGGCGGTAAGGGCCGAACTTTCCTCCCACGTCCGGCCCCTCGTCCCAGTCCAGCCCCAGCCATTGCAGGTCCTCAAGTATTGCCGTTTCGCTTTCGGCGCTCGAGCGGGCGGTGTCGGTGTCCTCGATGCGCAGGATGAAACTTCCCCGGTAACGGCGGGCCAGCAGCCAATTGAGGATCGCGGTTCGCGCATTGCCGATATGCAGCATCCCGGTCGGCGAGGGCGCAAAGCGGACTCTGAATTTATCGCTCATCTGAAAAGATCTCTTTTGTTGACCATGGATTTCTCCAGCCGTTCTTTCCGGCGGCGGTTCAGCCTGCGAAACCAGAAGACCACAACCAGCATCAGCACCAGGCCGGCCAATCCCAGACCCAGGTTCACATCTCTCAGCAGCTGTTTTATCTCTTCCCAGTTTCTTCCCACCGCATGACCCAGGTAAACCAGCAGCGCATGGTGCACCAGGACTGAAACCGTAATGGGGAACAGGAAGCGCCGGAGACGAAAGCGGCTTATCCCGGCGAAAAGGGGCACGATGGAGCGCATACCCACCATAAAGCGACTGGCAAAGATCACTCCCATGCCCCAGCGCCGGTAGAGCAGAACCATCCGCGGGATCAGCTCCGGATGAAACATCCGGGGGTGCTTTTTGATAAAGTCTCTTCCCTGGCTGCGTCCCAGGTAATAGATCAGCAAATGGCTGGACAGGTTGCCGGCCACTGTCCAGAGGTAGACCGGCAGCGTTCCCAGAACTCCCCTTCCCGCCAGGTAAGCGCCGAAAGCGATGATAGTATCACCCGGAAACGGCGGGAAAAGGTTTTCAATCGCCGCGGAGACTGCCAACAGCAGGTAAATCAGCTCTGTCGGCAAGACAGCCACAAGCTGCCTGATAAACTCTTCGATGGTGGTTTCCCTGGTTTGAGGTTAAGCTCGCCGAGAGCCGACAGACAATCCCGGGCCGGCCGCTCAGCCGGTTGCCTGGATCAGCACGCAGGCCCGCGCCGCAATACCCTCCGAGCGGCCCAGAGCTCCCAGACCCTCGTGGGTGGTAGCCTTGACACTCACCTGCTCGAGGGGCACCGAGAGGATTTCGGCGATGCGACGGCGCATCTGGTCGATATAAGGGGCCAGCTTCGGGCTCTGAGCGATCAGGGTGGCATCGATATTTAAAGCCTGGTATCCCCGGTTTTCAAGCAGGCGCACCACTTCCCCCAGCAGACCTGCGCTGTCGGCATCGGCGTAACGGGCATCGGTGTCCGGAAAGTGTGTCCCGATATCACCCAGGGCGGCCGCGCCCAGCAGGGAGTCCGCCACCGCGTGAAGAAGGACATCGGCATCGCTGTGGCCCTGCAGCCCTTTGTCATGCGGGATAGTCACCCCACCCAGCACCAGCGGGCGGCCTTTGACCAGCCGATGAATGTCATAACCTTCGCCTATCCTTATTCTCATCGATTTTTCCCTTTTGGCCGCTGCCCTCCCAGTCGATATTCCAGGTACGGCAGGTCGTTGAGGGTTGTTACCTTGAGGTTGCCGGCATCCGAGGCAACGATGCGCACCGGCATTTCCAGCCACTCGAACAGAGCGGAATCATCGGTGCCCCAGAAATTCTGCCTGCGGGCCGAGTGATGGGCCTCCAGGATCATTTTCAGGGGGAAGCTTTGCGGTGTCTGGGCCAGCCAGAGATTCTCGCGCTGCACAGTGTCACGGACATGGAGACTATCCCCGGAGAGCTTGACAGTATCCTGCACCGGCTGGCAGGCTATCGCCCCGCAGCTTTCGGCGGCGGCCACCCGCAGGGTCTCGCGAACCAGTTCCGGTCTGACCAGGGGGCGCGCCGCATCGTGGATGGCCACTATTTCTATGACGGACTCATCCAGAGCCGTCAGGCCCTCCAATACGGATTCCTGCCTGGTGGGCCCGCCGGCCACGACTATTACACGCTCCGCTTCCGAGGAGAGAAGATCCTGTCGGAACTTGTCCATCCGGTCGGCGGGCAGTACCACCACAATCTGTTTAAATTCATCCAGCCCCAGGAACAGGTCGAGACAGTGACGCAGGATGGTTTTGCCTCCCACTGTCAGAAACTGTTTGGGGCTCGGCCCGCCCATGCGGGTGCCGCTGCCGGCGGCGACTATCACGGCCGCGCAGGCCGGCAACTTGGCCGGGTGAGCTCTGTTTTCGGAATCATTATCGGCACCGGTCATAGAGTTCTCCTAATCGCGTAATGCCTTGGCAACCGCCTCAGCCAGGGTTTCGCAGCCGGCGATTTTAAGTCCCCGGGGGGGCCGCACCCGGTCCAGGTGGGCCGCCGGGCAGATAATTGTCTTAAAACCCAGCCTGGCGCATTCGGCCAGACGGGTCTCCAGCCGGCTTACAGCGCGCAGCTCCCCGCTTAAGCCTACCTCACCCAGCAGCACGGTGCCGGGATCGAGCGCCTTATCTCTGAGCGAGGAGCAAAGTCCCACGCAGACCCCTGCATCGGCCGCCGGTTCATACACCTTGAGACCTCCTGCGAAATTGACAAAAACATCCTGGGTCGAAAACGGCAGATTCATTCTTTTTTCCAGGATCGCCAGCATGATCGCCAGACGGCGGTTGTCGTAACCGGTGCTCACCCGCTGGGCCGTACCATAACCGGTGGGAGTTACCAGAGCCTGGGCCTCTACCAGCAGGGGGCGGCTGCCCTCCATGGTGCAGACCACCGCGCTTCCCGGGGAGTCTTTCGCCCGGCCGGTGAGAAAATAAGCGGAAATCTCGCTCACTTCAACCAACCCCTCCCCCCGCATCTCGAAAACCCCGATCTCGTTGGTGGAGCCGAAACGGTTTTTCACTACCCGCAGAATGCGGTAATTCAAGCTGCTCTCACCCTCGAAATACAGTACCGTGTCCACCATGTGCTCCAGCACCCGTGGGCCGGCCAGGGACCCATCCTTGGTCACGTGACCGACCAGGAAAACCGTCAGCCCCTTCCGCTTGGCCAGGCGCATGAACCCGGCGCTGGACTCTCTTACCTGGGCCACGCTGCCCGGAATCCCTTCCAGGCCGGAGACATAGACGGTCTGGATCGAATCGACAACCAGGAACTGCGGCTCCAGGCCGGCAATGACCTCCTCGACCGCCTCAAAACAGGTCTCGGCCAGAAGCATTAATTTTTCACCGCAGTCGATTCCCAGTCGCCGGGCCCGCATCCCGATCTGGGCCGTACTTTCCTCTCCCGAGAGGTAGAGTACTTTTTCGCCTGCCGAAGCCAGTCGGGCGGCTGTCTGAAGCATCAGGGTGCTTTTACCGATTCCCGGGTCGCCGCCCAACAGGAGCAGGGAGCCGGGCACCACGCCGCCGCCGAGGATACAGTCCATCTCGGCGCTCCCGGTGCTTACGCGCTCGGGTATCCGGTCTCCGGCGACAGCCTGCCCCAGGGGGACAGGGCGAGAGACCTCGCCCGGATCGCGGCCGGCTAAGCCACCGCGGACTCCCGGGCCGGGCGGCAGGAGAGTTTTTTCCACCACACTGTCCCAACTGCCGCAGGAGGTGCAGCGGCCGACCCATTTCGGGAAGAAAGCCCCGCAGGCGGTACACTCATATTGAACGCGGGTCTTGGCCATGAGAAACTGTTCAGGTGAAAGTAAGGGCACAGCATGCTGTGCCCCTACCCAATGTAAGCGAACCGAAGGTTTGCTAAAAGACTTTCACCCGGAGGAATTTTTCCGGGTGTTCCCGGATTTCTGCGATAAGGATTCGAGCTTCGCGGATGGTATCCTGCAGGTCCTGGTAGAGTTTTTCATCACGCAGGACACGCCCCAGGGTTCCGCGGCCGGCTTTGAGTCCGGCGGTGAGCGTATCCAGACGGGCCGAGAGCACTTCCAAACTGGCCATGGTTCCTGTTACCTCGGCGGCATTGGTGTCCACCAGCGCCTGGATACCGCTGGCGGCCGAGTCAATGGAAACCAGAACGCGTCTGAGAAGCAGGTCGTAATCATCGACCCGCTCGCTGAAAACAAGTACGTTGCCGGTAAGTGATTCGAGGTTCTCCAGCGTCCGCGGCAGGTGACTGTCCGGCCCGATGACTTTTTCGAGCTCGCTGATCAGGCTGCCGGCTTTCATCAGCACCTGGTTGACCTGGTCCACAGTCTTAAGGCTCTGGCTCATCATGTCCTGCAAGCCCGGGGCGAGCTCCCCGGTTAGCAGTCCCCCGGGAGCCAGAGGCAACCCCTTCCCCGGTATGAGCTGCAGATAGGACTCGCCGAACAGATCTCCTGACTGGATCAAGGCTTTGGTGTCCTCGGTGATCTTCACTCCTATTTCTACAGTAAAGGTCGCCTCCGCCTGTGCGCCTTTCAGTTCGATCGACTGCACCCGGCCCACATGAACCCCGGCCACAGTCACATTGTCTCCCATTTCAAGCAGGCCCACATTTTCAAACGAAGCGCGATAGACTTTAGCGTTTCTCTGGGTGAAATAGCCCTGGAGGTAGAAAACAGCCCATAGCACTATCAGCAGAGCCAGGAAAATCGAAATTCCGACAATAGTGGTCGCCACACGGGTGTTCTGCACGGGTCTTCACTCCTGAGAAGATAGCCTTAAGTCCCTAGTACTCTTTCAAGTTAGAAATGCATGGCAACTTGAACAGATGAAATGACTGAGATTTTGCGAAC